>JANOXY010000397.1:0-6561 GCA_031418675.1 Pseudomonadota bacterium | reverse complement strand
GCTGGCCGAGCACGTTGACCCAACGCGGTTGATAACCGCGAGCAAACCCGGCGAACACCCGACCATTCAGCATCTGCGACACCATCGCAATGTTCTCGGCCAGATTGATCGGATTCTGCGACGGCAGCACGTTACCGAGCTGGCCGAATTTCATATTACGGGTCTGCATACCGAAGTAGAGATCGAGAATGACCGGGTTGGTCGAGACCTCTTCGCCTTCGATGTGGAAATGGTGTTCCGTGAATCCCGTGCCGTAATAACCGTGCTCATCCATATATTGGACCTGCTCGGTGATCTCGCGCAGCATCATCTGGTAGAGGTCGGTGCGCTTGCCGGCCATGCCTTTTTTGATGTCTGCGATACGGCCAACGGACGGCAGGTAAAATGCACCTACTTCCATAACATCTCTCTCCACTTTCAAGGAATACAATGGCCGCCGTGTTCAGAGCGTCGCGGGCGGCCGCGAATGAGCGGCAGGTTACTACGCGTGGTGATGGGGCGTCCACCGGCGAAACTGCGCGTTATCAGTGCGGCAAACGAACGCAACGCACGGCTTCGAACGCCCAGCGCCGCCGCTCACACCTACCCGGACAGCCGGCTAGTGGCCCTCCAGGGGTTTAAGTATAGTGTCGACGAATCCCAGCGCAGCACTACTAAACATGTCCACCACCGCCATTCGCACCGCGCACAATCTTGTCACCCGCGAGCCCTACTACCAGCCCGTGGGCAACGAGGTGCAGGTGTTTGCCGCCGCCTATCACAACCAGTTGCCGGTGCTGCTTAAGGGTCCGACCGGCTGTGGCAAAACACGCTTCATCGAATACATGGCTTGGACCTTGAAGCGCCCCATGGTGACCGTGGCCTGCCACGACGATCTCACCGCCTCCGATCTGATCGGTCGCTACCTGGTCAAAGGCGGCGAAACGGTGTGGGTCGATGGTCCGCTGACGGGCGCGGTGCGTCACGGCAGCATCTGCTATCTCGACGAAGTTGTCGAAGCGCGCAAGGACACCTCGGTGGTCATCCATCCCCTGTGTGACGACCGTCGCCTGTTACCGATCGAAAAGCTGGGTGAAGTATTGAGCGCGCCGCCGGAGTTCTGTCTCGCGATTTCCTATAACCCCGGTTACCAGAGCGTCTTGAAAGACCTGAAACAGAGCACTCGTCAGCGCTTTGTGGCCTTGGAGTTCAACTATCCCAACGCCGAACTCGAACAGACCATCATTGAAAAAGAATCCGGTATCGACGCTGCCATCGCCCGCCAGCTGGTCAAGTTTGGCCATATGACGCGCAATCTGAAGGGCAGCGGTCTGGATGAAGGCGCCAGCACCCGTTTATTGGTGAACGCGGCCAAACTGATGGTCAGCGACGTCGCACCGGTGATCGCGACCGACGCCGCGATTGCCCAGGCCCTGACCGACGACACCGACATGCTGAAGGCCGTGCATGAACTAAGCCGTTCGATCTTTTGATCGTGCGGCCATGAGTGACGAGTCCCGCCAGAACATACTCAACCGCCTGCGCATCCAGAAAGACCTGGAGAAGTTCACCGCCGGCGCGCTAGTCCGTCATCCCAATCTGGAGGATCTGATCGCTAATATCGCCGCGCTGGAGCGCAGTGAGCAGGATCAGATCTATCGCGGCACCGAGCTGTTGGCGCGCTCCAACCCCGAGCTCGCTGCGCACTTTGTTGCCCAAGCACCCGCTGCCTTTCACGCCATGGGCAGTGACGGCGCCCAGGAGTGGCTGGATTCGGCCATTGAGATTTTCGACCACCGCGGCCTGGGCTTTGCGGTCGATTATCTGCAGGATGTGAATTCTTTCGCCGAGGCCTATGCTGGCCGCCACGCGCAGTGCGCCTTCGACCAGGCTAGCGTCTTCCTGCGCCACTTTGTGCGGGGTCTGGGCGGACGCGAACTGCGCATTGCCACCGACGAAGAAACCTTCACCGATACCGAAGCGCTCTATCTGCCGGAATCCTTTAGCGTCTTTCCCGAGGCCGAGCAGAATTTCACGCTGTATAAACTGACCGCTGTGCATCTGTGGGCCCAGACCTGGTACGGCACCTGGCGTTATCAGGTGCTGGAAAAGCTGCTGCGCCATTTCGACACCGACGTCGTCTTACCTATCTTCAACCGCCTCGAATGCATCCGTCTGGACGCCTGTCTGGCTCGCGAGCTGCCCGGCGTCGCACGAGAAATGAAGGCCTTTGGTGGCCACGATGACGACGAAGAACAGGTCTGGCAGACGTGGCGGACACTGGCGTCCGTGCTCGAACAGCGCGATGCCAGCGCCGAGGATTCCCTGCAACTGATAACCGCGTTTATTGGCGCGCCCCTGCCACCACTGAAGCTCTACCAGGGCGAGATGTTCGCCGGCAAAGTGCGTCAGGCGATGTTCGCGCGTATCGAACGTGAAAAAGCTGCCTTTCAACGTGCCATGGAGGACATGCGCAATGAAGGGGACGGCCCTGAAGGCGTGGGCGCCGATGCCGCGCAAAAGCCCTTGGTGGATATCCAGCCCACCGACAATCAAACCGAGAGCGATCTCAATCTCAGCATGCAGGTCAGCGTTGATGGCAAGCTGCAGCAGCTGCCCGAACACCTGAAGGATTTGGTCGGCTCGATCCTGCAGGACTTCGGTGAAATCCCCGACCAGCATATGGACCGTATGGACCTCGGTGAATACAACGACGACCTGCAAGCGCAAAGCGGCGACGGTGCTGACGAGGCCGCCGCCGATCTCTCGGCGGAAGGTGCTTTCACCTACCGCGAGTGGGATTGTGTGCGCAATCGATTCCGCGAGGCTTTTTGCACCCTGCGCGAATTACCCGTGCCACCCGGTGACGAGAGCTTCGTGACCGAGACCCTGGAAAAACACCGCGGCCTCATGAAGTCGATCAAAAAAACCTTCGAGGCCGTGCTGGGCGAATCCAAGCTGCAGCGACGTCAATCCGATGGTGACGATATCGATCTCGATGCCTTGATCGAAGCTTATGCCGACTTTACCCAGGGTCGCGAGATGAGCGAATACCTCTACACCCGCTATCGCAACCAGGAACGCAATATCGCCGTGATGTTCATGGTCGACATGAGCGGCTCAACCCTGGGCTGGGTGAACGATGCGGAACGTGAATCCCTGGTTTTATTGTGCGAAGCCCTGGAACTGCTCGGCGATCGCTACGCCATCTATGGATTCTCCGGGCGCACCAACAAGCGTTGCGAGGTCTACAAGATCAAGGAATTCGAGGAGCCGTATAGCCTCGAAGTCCGCCAGCGCATCAGCGGCATCCGCCCCAAGGCTTACACGCGCATGGGCGTCGCCATTCGTCATCTCGGTCATCTGCTGCACCAGACGCGGGCGCGCACCAAGTTGTTGATCACCTTGTCCGACGGTCGCCCCGAAGATTACGGCGGTTACAAGGGCAAGTACGGCATCGAAGATACGCGTCATGCCCTGCTGGAATCGCGCCAGGGTGGTATCCACTCCTTCTGCATCACCATCGATAACGAAGCCCAGGAGTATTTGCCGCACATGTATGGGCCGGCGAACTATGCCGTGATCGACGAAGTACAGAAACTGCCGTACAAGGTCGCGGATATTTATCGGCGGCTGACCACCTAGACAGGGAGCTTCGCAGTCACCTAAGGACACCGCTCAGCGTCAAACGTCCCGCGCTGCCAGGCCAGCACTTGCTGGCGATGGTCCCGCTCCAAACGGCTCTCTGGGGCGGGTGCCAGCCGTGGGGCGCGTCAATAGTGCGGGGGGCGTTCATCAACTGGCGCGGCGTCCGACTGTTCTGAACGCCAGGCATCAAGCTGGCGTTGATGGGCGGACAACTGGACGCGCAGATTGTCGATGTCGCGTTGCTGGCGATAGTCGATATCGCTCAATTCCTGGTTGGCGCTCTCGAGATAGGCAACTTTGAGTTCAAGTCGCTCGATGGCCGTGTCACTCATGGCTTTGGCTCTCACAGACGAATGGCGCAGTGTAGCCTCGAAGACGAGGGCAGCCCGTGCCATTCGCACGGTCGGCCGTAACCCAAGTGATTTCGATTTATCGGAATCACCCTCCGCCATGCACGCGGCGCGGCGCGCCTTGGTCTAAACCATGACCGCGTCGAGCGAGCTGCTTTTGCGGCCGGCATTATCGTCTGCAGGACTGATGTTCAGACACAACATTGGGCTCGCCATTGGCGAACAAGAACATCGCGACGGCCACGGTTTCAGCGATTTGCTGCCCACAGCCCAGCTCAGCCCAACCTACATCTTTTCGATCACCTCGCGCGCAAAGTCCCCAATGACGCGGTACTGAGCTGCCAACGAGGGCAGGATCATGAGCTGCTTCAGGCCCGCGGCGGCGAGGCCACGCACCTGTTCGCGCAATTCTTCCGGCGTGCCGACCATGCAGGTTGATTTGATCAGCGCTGGCGTGAGGAACTTCGCCTCTTCGGGTAACAGATAGGTGCAATGACCGGCGTGCACCCGCATATGGCGCTGGCGCGCTGGCACCGCTTCAACCATCGCGCAGTATTCGTCCCAGCAATCACGCAGATGGGCCGGTGGTGCACCGCCCAGCTGGCGGACCTTGTCGTAAGCATAGTGCAGCGAGCAGATCGCAAATGCCCCGCACTCGTTTAAAACTCGCTCGGAAGTGACGCTTTCACCGGGTTTGCGTACCACCGCGGCCGTAAGGGAACAGGTGTAAAAATCATCCAGGTCGCGCCCGACCCGCGCAGCGCCGACACCGGCCTGCCGTAAGGCTCGTACCATGAAGCCCGGCTCGGGCGGGATGGACAGCACCAGACCATCGCCATATTCGCCGGCCACAGCCTGGGTCTTGGGACCAAATGCCGAGACGTAGAGAGGGATCGGATACTCGAGCTCGATGAACTTGTAGTCCTGCATCAGAAATTGAATCGGCAGGCGCTGACCATGCCAGTTGAATTCAACCTCTTCACCACGCAACAAGCCACGCAGCACACGCAGATAGTCGCGAAATTCACCTAGCTTCTGCGGTTCGTGTCCCATCAGGCGCAGCGCGGTATTGCCGGTGCCGATACCAAGGAAGGTGCGCCCCGGCGCGAGGCGATTGATGGTGGCAATACTGTTGGCGGTGACGGGCGCGATGCGGGTGCCCGACACCGAGACGCCGGTGCCGAGCTTGATGCGGCGTGTCTGCTGGGCCGCCAAGGCCAGCACCGCATAACAATCGGACCAGATCATCTGGCTGTCGGCCACCCAGGCATGGGAATAACCGAGGTTCTCGGCGTGGCTGATGTAGCCGATCTCGTCGACCTTGGCGGCGACACAAATACCGAAGTCCATCGCTGCCTCCTCTTGCTGAAATGCGCAGGGGTCTGTGTGCGGCTAGCGCGGCGTCTCTTTGCGCCAGTTCTCTACGGTGTTCTCGAGCACGCCGATAGGCGGGATCTCGATACGTACCCTGTCGCCGGCCTTCAGAAAGCGCGGCGGCTCGAAACCGGCACCGACGCCGGCCGGCGTGCCGGTCGCGATCACGTCACCGGGATAGAGCGTAATGCCGGCCGAGATGGCAGCAATCAATGCCGGCACCGGGAACATCATGAGCCTGGTATTGCCATCCTGGCGCAGTTCGTCATTGACCCACAGGCGGATCGGCGTGTCGGCCAGATCCAATAGATCGCGCGTGATGGCAATCGGCCCCATGGGACAGAAGGTATCCTGGGATTTTCCCAACAGCCATTGTTTGTGCGCTTTCTGCACATCGCGCGCGGTCACATCGTTGATGATGGTATAGCCCCACACATGGTCCATGGCATCGTCGATGTTAATGGCCCGTCCTTTGCGGCCAATGATCACGCCCAGCTCAGCTTCATAATCGAGCTGCGTGGTCACACGTGGATCATGCACGATACTGGCGCCTGGCCCGATCACACATTCCGGAAATTTGGAAAACACGATCGGCGCTTCCGGCACCTCGCTGCCACCGCCCGTGGTGTCAAAACCACGCGCAGCGATCTCCTGCACGTGTTCGTAGTAATTCTTGCCTATGCAGATGATGTTGCGCCGTGGTCGCGGTATGGGCGCCAACACCTCGACCGAGCCGATGCGATGAGGATGATCAACCGAGCGCAGTGGCAGTAAAGCCTGGTCAGCCTCCAGTACCGCCAGCAAGCCCTTTTCGGCGCGGGCCGGCGCTAGATCGAAGGGTGTGATACGCGAACCGTCCTGGGATAAGACCCCGATCTCGATGCGTTGCAAGGTGCGGTAGGTGACGATTCGCATAGGGCGTCGGGATCCTTTGCGCACATCAGCGGCACTGCGCGCTGCGCTGGAGACTAGGCACGCCCCGGGTCACTGTCAAGCTGGCTTGCGCGGTGCTTAAAGCTGCCCGCCGTTGGGGCCGCTATGCCACGTTATATGGCCAAACCTGAAAAAACCCAGTCGGACGACTGGAAAGACAAGTACTTCAAAGCGCTCAACGAGCTCGATGATCAGGAACGTCTACGTGCTGAAAAAGTCGGTCGTGTCAGTCGCGACCTGCTGGCCGTGTTGCAACGTTTTCGTGGCAGCGGCGCTA
>JANOXY010000396.1:0-10192 GCA_031418675.1 Pseudomonadota bacterium | reverse complement strand
CCATCACGCCACCTTCCGCGTTTTTTGCCAGGAACATGGTGAGAGCGACCGCAACCTCCGAGCCGAATTTCAATTGCGGCATGCGCTGTTGCCGATAACAGTCCTGCAGGCGCCATTCCATGGTGCGCAATTCTCCTTGAGAGACACGATAGGCAGGCCAATGGGTGTAGGCATCCCGTGCGCCCGTCGCTTCGTCGAGCTTGGACATGGCCTGCAGGCGGATGCGTTTGCCGCGCTCGCCGTGGCAAGTGCTGCAAGCATAATCGTGGGGTCCGGCCCGAAAATAGAACAGGGTCGCGCCCAGGGCATAGGCCGCTTTTTCTTGCGGATGTTGCAGTGGCAATGAGATGGTCTTGCCTTTCGACGCATGGGCGATATACGCGACCAGTGCTTCAAGATCTGATTTTTTGTCGCCGTCACCGAAGTGGACCTTCAATACATCCGCTTCGGAGAAACCCTGCAGGGTCATCATGCAGGTCACCAGACGCGTCTCGAGATCCTGCACCCGCCCTGTATCGGCAAACCAGCGCGGCAGCTCTGCGTAGGCACCTTCAACCACACCGGCGCCACGACCCAGGTCGCATCCGCTCAGATCTGCATGCTTGGGGCCACGCTTCAAGTGCCAGAGTTCTTCGCCGCGGATCTGCCACAACTCGGCGGGGTTCTCGTCGCCAAACATCGCGCGATACTCGGCGATCGCGTCTTCACTGGTGGGTTCGGCATGGGACATCTGCCACGGCATAAAAAGCGCAGACGCCAGCAGCCATAACTTCCAGCAGCTTCGATAGCTCATTACCTCGCCCCTTGTATCTCTGACACCCTGTGCCTATTCATAGGATCGTGACTTCGTCGCTGCGCGATTCGCCGGCGGTGTCACTCCAGGTGATTGTGACCTTGTCGCCTTTGGCCGCACCCTTGAAGCGGAACGCCAGATAGGGGTTCTTCGAAATAGAGGGCCCCCAGTCGGCGCTCAGTACCACACGCCCATTGCAGCTCGCGCCCACATTGACGATGTATCGCGCCGGCACAATGTTGCCGTCGTTATCTTTTCGTTGCCCGGTCTCCATCACGTGCGACATCAGCACTTTCACCTCGACCTTGTCGCCCATCATGGTCGCGCGCACACGCATCGGATCAGTCATATTCATTCTCTCCGCAAATGAAACCCGTTTCGTTCAACCGCCGCAGCCGCCCAGTGTTACCTTGACGAGTTTGGTGGTGTAGAAGTTGCCGGCGTCGGTCTTGACCAGCGCGTGGATAAGCGAAGTCTCTGCCACTTTGACCCGCGTGGAAATGAAGGGCTCGGTGCCCTCGGGAAACGTGAACGAAGCCGACATCGCATGCGGGTTCTTTTCCACCAACAGCGTAATCGAGCGGGTATTGGGCAATTTGCTCTCGATTTCTACCGGCACCACGGCGCCATTTTCGGCGATGTCCGGCGCCTTGAAAGCGATGTCGGTCGACTGCTTTGCATCGCTCACACCCAACGCTTTCCAGGCGTCCGGGATGGAAGTGGCGGTGAAGGCGGGGCGGGTTTCTTCAGCGTTCACCAGGCGCGACAGCAAGCCGCTCGCCGCGGCCATGCCGGCCAGGCCCAGCTGTCCGGCCCGAACGAGGAAAGTACGACGTGGTTGCTGCATACCGTGATGCTCCTGTTGTTATTGAGTCGAGATGGTGATGAGGGTGAACGGGCCGCCCAATCGACGTGACCTCGATGGCTTGCGACCGCACGTGGAAGTGATCATTGTTGCACTGAGCCCTTGAGTATCCAGGCCACGACACTGAGCAAATCACCGTCCGGGATTTGAGCCTGAGGTGGCATGGGCACGCTGCCCCATACACCACTGCCACCGCTGCGGATCTTGTCACGCAGAGCAGCTGTCGCCTTAGCATCCCGCTGGTAGCGCGAAGCGATGGCTGTGAATGCGGGGCCGACACGCGCCTGGTCAATGTCATGGCAGACAAAGCAGCCATTAGTTTGCGCCAGCGTCAGGCCCACCGGCTTAGTGGTGGTGAGCGCCGCCGCGAGCGGCGACCGGTCGAAGTGGCGGAAATGCGTTTGGATGTCGCCATACATCTGGGCCGTGAACCCGGCTGGCAATTCCGAAGTTACTTTGATTTCCGTGCTCGTGCAGTTTTGCATGCATGCGGTATTAACAACATCGGCTTTGCCGGTCTGGCTACCCATGCCATGGTCCAAGGTGAAGCCATCGCGGTTGGGCATGGCGACCTTCGGCAATGAGCTCTGATCGAGCACCGTATCGGCCGGCACCAGCTCATTGAGGTTGAGCACGTAGGCAGTAACCGCGTAGACCTCGTTGGCGCTGAGCGACTTGCTGTCATTAAACGGCATGGCGCGATAGATGTAATCCCACAACGTCGTTGCATAGTTCAGCTTGCTGCCAACGGTGCGCTGCGGGCTTTCGCTTGCTAGTGAGCCAACACCACCGGCGAGCGCAATGTAATCATTGCTTTCACCAAACGTACCGTGGCAACTGGCGCACTTCTCATCGTAGACGCGCTGGCCATCGGCTACTGATCCTGACCCTGGTGGTAGTCCCGTGCCGTCCGGGCGCACGTCTATGTCCCAGCCGGCGAGTTCCGCCGCTGTCACTGCGCGTCCCAGACCATGCCAGCTTGGTGCGGCCCATAACGACGCGCTGCAGAGATACAGCAGTGACGCGAACACAAGCAGGTCAAACCTGCACATTGCGCACCTCGCCAGTGCTTGTCACCTGCCAGGTTTGGACCGCGTTGTTGTGATAGATGGACCGTGTACCGCGGACCTCGCGCAATTGACGCATCGCAGGCTGTACGTAGCCCGTTTCATCCATGCAGCGGCTTTGCAGCAGGGCCGGCGCGCCGTCCCACACCCAGTCAGCACGAAACCGCGTGAGCGCCTTGTTCGCCACTGGCTCCTGCAGGCGCGTGCTTCGCCAGTTGCGGCCACCGTCGGTCGAGATATCGACGCGCTTGACGCGCCCGCGCCCGGTCCAGGCCAAACCACTGATCTCGTAGTAGCCGCCTTTGTCCAACAGCGTCATGCCGCCGGACGGCGAGGTGATGACGGATTTTGCTTCCTGGATCCAGGTGAACTGTCGGCTTTTGCCGCTGGGCAGCAGATCGCTGTAGTGCAGTGTTTCTTCACGCGTGTGCCACGGCTGATCGCCTACCTCGATACGGCGCAGCCATTTGACGCTCGATACACCCTGTACACCCGGCACCACCAGCCGCAAGGGATAGCCGTTTTCCGGACGCAACATCTCGCCATTCTGAGCGTAGACCAGCAGCACATCGTCGAGCGCCATCGCCAGCGGAATGGTACGGGTCAATGCCGCCCCGTCAGCACCTTCGGCGAGCAAATATCTGGCGCGTTTGAGATCGATACCGACGTCGTCCAGCAAGGTCGACAACAGTACGCCCGAGTACTCAGCACAAGAGAGCATGCCATGGGTGAACTGCACCGTCGGGACTGCCACGTTGGCCCATTCAAGACCTGAATTGGCGCCGCACTCGATGAAGTGCACGCGCGATACCGAAGGCAGACGCAGGATATCGTCCATCGAGTAGATCTTTGGCTCGGCGACCAAGCCGTGCACAGCCAGGTTGTGCTGGGATGGATCGAGATCGGGGAGTCCGGCGTGATCGCGCTCAAAATGCAAGCCATTGGGTGTGATGGTGCCGAACAGGTTCTGTAACGGCGTGAAGGCGATCGAGGATTCGTTAGTGCGCGTCAGGCCGGGACTCTGGCGGCGGATGATGTTGGCTTCGTATTTGGACGGACGTCCATAGGCGTCGTTCGCCACCGGCTTACCCAGCAAACGCGAAGAATCCGGCACGGCTAAGGGGGCGGCCGCTACGCCGCTGCCAACGCTAAGGGTTGCCACCACCCCGCCGCGAAGAAAGGCGCGGCGTAACAATCCCTTATCGCCAAGGCCGATAAGGGGTGCTGCGCTCAGCCGTCCTCCCGTTGGTAACTTGTCGTTGTCCATGCGGTGCGGGCTAGCCGGCCGAATAAATGGAGAAAGTTGATTTTTTCATATACCCCCCCCCGTATCATGGATCGACTATAGACGGCACTTGTTGCGCGGTCAAGGTAACGCTCGATAGCCGCCCAACCCGGCGCCCCGCGTTTTTTCACGAGGCTCGCGGCTGGGTTTTTAACTTGAGAACACCGCACCGCGCTTCCAGCATGTAAAAGACGCGACAATGACGCCCCGACCTGCAAACGCGAGACACTAACCCACGACGAGGAACGCCGTTAGCTGCCGATCCCTGATGCAGGGCCAAAGCACCGCGAAGCTTGCGGGGTGTCCGTATTTCCGCCGCAGGCGTAACAAATCGGGTAGCAGATAATCTTCGTTAAGTGATTGACGTCGGCTCGCTTTGCTAATCAGATCAGACTGCGCGCCACACACTGTTAGAAACTTCGTGAGAGACGATATGATCGAGAATCAGAGCACCCTACAGCCCGATTGCGACGTGGTCGTGGTCGGTTCCGGTTTTGCCGGGATCTACGCCCTGTGGCAGGCGCGACAACGTGGACTTAGCGTGCGAGGTTTTGAGCGGGGCTCCGACGTGGGCGGAACCTGGTACTGGAACGCCTACCCCGGTGCGCGCTGCGATGTCGAAAGCTACAACTACGCGTATTTTTTTGACAATGACATCGTGCGCGATTGGCAATGGTCGGACGCCTGCGCCGGACAGGAAGAGATCCAGCGTTATCTTCGTTTTGTGGCCGAGCGCTGCGATGTTGTAAAAGACATCAACTTCAATACCAAGGTGGTCGCGGCGCGCTACGACGAAACAACGGGTTTGTGGTCGTTGCGCACCTCGCGCGATGAGACCGTGATCTGTCGCTATGCAATCCTCGCCATCGGCGCGCTCTCGGATCCCAAGGCGCCGGATATTGAGGGTGTAGACAACTTCGCCGGCGAAGCCTATTTCACCTCGAGCTGGCCCCAGGACGGTCGTGTTGATCTGCGTGGCAAGCGGGTCGGCGTGATCGGCACCGGCTCGTCCGGTATCCAGGTCATTCCAGAGATCGCCAAGCTCGCCGCCGAGGTCTACGTTTTCCAGCGGACCGCCAACTACGTGACACCAACCAGCGCAGGGCCCATGGACCCGCAGCTGGTCGCCGCCATGCGCGCCGACCCGCAGGCAATTCGCCGTGCATTTCGCGCGACCTACGGTGGCCATACGCCGATGGGTATGGGCGAAGAACGCTTTTTCGAGCTGGATACCGCCGCACGCGAGCAGACCATGCAACGGGCCTGGGACGGCAAATACATCGGTCTCGCTTTCAGAGACGCCCACCTGCCCGAGGCAAACGCCGCCATCTCGGACTTCATTCGTCAGCGTATGCATGAGCAGGTGAAAGACCCATGGACTGCAGATCACCTGACACCCTGGGATCATCCCTACGGCGGCAAACGGCCGTGTCAGAGCGGCGTCTACCTGCAGACCTTTAATCTGCCGCACGTGCATCTGATTGCGCTGCCGGAAACCCCCATCGAGCGCATCGTTGCGGAAGGGATCATGACAAGCGCCGAGACGATCCCGCTAGACGTCATCGTTTATGCCACCGGCTTCGACGCCATCTCAGGTCCGGTACTCGCCATCGACATCGCGGGCATGGACGGACGATCGATGAAGGACACCTGGGCCGACGGCCCCATCAATTACCTGGGTACCATGGTTCACGGCTTCCCCAATCTTTTTCTGCCGTCCAGCGCCATGTCGCCCTCGGTGCTTTCGAACATGGCCACCCTCGCCGAACAACAGATCGACTTCATCTTCGACACCATCGAATGGCTGGACCGGCACGGCCGCGCACTGCTGCATCCCCGCCCACAATCACAGGAACACTGGCGCAAGGAAACCCTGCGTTACGCCGAGCGGCGGCCCGGTGCACTAACCACCAAAAGCTGGTACTCCGGTTCCAACATTCCAGGTAAACCGCAACTCTTCATGGTCTATTGCGGCGGCTTCAAGCGCTACAACGAAACCTGTTATGGCGAGCTTGAGAATGATTTTCCGGGCTACGAGCTCATGGCCGTGAATACGGCCGGACGTTGATCAGACCGTTAATCGGCTCAGGACTGCTTGCCTGGCGCAAGTCCCGCGAATGGACGCGGGGCTGAACCCCGACTAAGGGTGCATGGCATGGGGCAGGTCAGCGCCCTGCTCCACCGCCAGCATCAATACCGACGGTGACGGTTGCAGACTGGAGATAAGGTTTCGGCTTGTCATTCTGACGCGGCATCCCGCTGGAAAATCCATGCTCGGGATGCCGCCCACTATCTACGCTGAGCTCAGCACTTAAACAGCCGCATGGCCGTGGCGCAAAAGTTGACCGGGCCGGGCGTTAGTCGGCATATCGTTTTCGATCGTGACTTCACCATTAACCAGCACGTAGCGATAACCCTCGGCGCGTTGCACACGGCGCCATTCATCACCCGGCAGGTCGTGCGCCACTTCCTGTGGTAGCACACGCAGCTTTTCGAAGTCATAAATAACGATGTCCGCCGGAGCGCCTTCGACCAGGGTGCCACGATCAAAAAAGCCCGCACAGCGCGCAGGCACCGCGCTCAACTTCCAATGGGCCTCCTCCAGACTGAGGATCTTGTTTTCCCGCACCAGGCTCTGCAGCGTCTCGGTCGGATAACGACCTGCGGTGAAAAACTTGGTGTGCGCGCCACCATCGGACACCCCCAATATCGCCAAGTCGTTGCGCACGATTTCAGCAAGGTAGGGCAGACTGCAACCAATGGTGGTGTAAAACTCGGTCTTTAAGTCATCAGCCACCGCCAGGTCGAGCATGACGTCCACCGGATGTTTGTCCTGGCGTTTGCCCAATTCTTTCAAGGTCAGATTTTCTGCTTCTTTCAGCGCCGGATTGATCACGCGGTGCACGTAGATCGAATCAAACGAATCGGACACGATGCCGGAGGTTTCATGGCGCAGTGCCGGCCGACGCGCGGGATCGGCCAGCTTGGCCTTGCGTTCGGCCGTTGAGCCCAGCGTCGCATCGCGCCAGGCCGCGTCGTCGTCCCACATGTTCCAGTCTTCGAAAGTAAACGTGAAGCCCGGATCGGTAGTCACGCCCTGGCCATACACGCGCAGGCCTTGATCGCGGCAACGCTCCAGCCATGCAAGCTGTTTGCGGTGACGCTCGGGGAAACGGTCGCTGGCCTGGACCACGTTGTAAAGCACAGGCCGTCCGCTGATCCGCGCCAGATCTTCAAAATGACGTTCGCAGTCAGCATTGTCGCCGGACGGCGAGATGAGCGTCTGTTGGATAAAACCTTCGCCGCGATCCGCCAGCACCTGGGCAAAGGCGAGCGAGGTTTCGTGGTGCATGATATCGGTCACCATCGGTGTGCCGTCGTAGTCCATCTGCGGGCTGTTCACACCCAGCCGCTGCGCTGACCAGCCACAGCCGCCAGCATCCATGCCTTCATGGATCAGCTTGCACATGGCTGCGGTTTCTTCCGCCGTGGGCATGCGGCCCGACTTGGCTGCTTCGAGACCCATCACCCAGATCATGATCGGGGCGACCGGCACATAGGGCAGCAGGTTCACACTCTTGGGTGTCTGTTCGATGCTGTTGAGAAATTCCGGAAACGTGACCCAATCCCAGGGCAGTCCTTCTTTCATGCAGGCATAGGGAATCGCTTCGACGCGCGTCATGGTCAGCATGGAGCGTTCGCGCATCTCCGGCCTGACCGGCGCAAACCCAAATCCGCAATTGCCGATCACACAGGACGTGACACCGTGCCAGCCGGAAATCGAACAGTAGGGATCCCAGAACACCTGCGCGTCGTAGTGGGTGTGCAAGTCAATAAAGCCGGGTGCCACTATCAGTCCTTCGGCATCGATGACACGTTTAGCTTTGGCCCCCGTCAGCCGACCGATCGATGTTATGCGGCCGTTGTTAATGCCGATGTCGGCGCGATAACGCGGCATACGGGTGCCGTCTACGATCATGCCGTTCTTGATGATGGTATCGAATTCAGCCATGTCGACCTCCGGGTTGAAACCTTAGTTACCTGTCGCCTCTGCAGGCGCTGCAATGGGATCAAATACGATCAATGGCGCCCACAACGCCATGGGCCCGGCACCGCTCTCCCTTAAGAATGACGCCGAGGGACGCGTGTTCAGCTCCGCTCGGTTGCGGCCGCCATGAGCCTAAAAACTATCCCGCACCGGGTATTGATGTTTCGCGACAGTTCTTCGACATTTCGCGACATTCAGCTAGCCTCTATACGCGCATTGCCGCTGCGCAAACCGTTAGGCGTACAGCCGAACCAGCGTCGGCAGCTGCGGGTCAGCACCGACGTTTCGCTATAACCAAGCATGGCAGCAACCCGCGTCAAGGCAAGCTCGGTGTGGGTCAGGTAATGCAGCGCGGCTTCCCGGCGGGCATCATCCTTCAGGGCTTCAAACGACACATCGGCCTGCCGTAGCTGACGCTGCAAAGAACGCGGATGGAGCCCGAGCTGGGCGGCGATTGCGTCCGGCGAGCAGCGGTTGCTCTGCAAACTGCGTGCGATGAGCAGCTTGACCTTGCTCACCAGATCGTCGTCGAGGGTCGGAAACTGCAGGTCGATATAACGGGCCGCGAGATCGTAGACCTGGCGGTCCTGATTCGGGATCGCCTGAGCTAAATCCTGACTACGAAAAACGATGGCGTTGAAGGGGCAATTAAAACGCAATTTGCCGTTGAAATACCGACGGTACTTGGCCAGCGACATGGCCTGCCCGTGGGCGAACCATACTTCCCGTGCGCCAAAACGTCCGCCCGACAGCTTTAATACCGCATAGTGCGCAAGCCCCAGGGCGTTTTCGACAGCCTGCCGTTGTTCCGCTAAACGCCGCAGCAGAATTTCGAAACGCATGAGATGCTGGCCTGCGGATTCCAGCGCTTCGATGGCAATCTTTACCACCGGGCTATAGACCTGCAGGTGCCCGGCGCAATAACGGAATGCCTCACCCACGGTGGACGAATTGCGCATGGCCAGATCCAGTGGTCCCAGCACGGCTGTGCTGCCCTGGTGAGAGGCGAGCTTCAGACCGAAGTCCTCGCAGCCGAGTTCCTCCGCGCTCAGCTCCAGCAGGTTGATCATCGCACGGTAGGAAATGACGGCGTCGGCTTTGCTCAGGGCCTGGGAGGGGACACGCGCCCGCGCCAGCAGCTTGTGTGGCTGCCCGCCCAGTTCCGTAACGACGTCGGAATAACAGCGCAGGGCTTCGACCCGCACGCTGCCATCGAGTGGTCCGTGCTGGTGGGCGGCCTTGTCGATGTTGCGTGGGGCCATAGAGTAGCGATACTCAGTCTGCGTGGTGGTGCACTGCAACTCGTTCAGCGCGGCCGACTGGGCACACAACGCCGGCCAATTGCATAGCTGATCACCGATCCCATGGCTCGCTGTCACCGGTGCCGTGCCGGCCTGCGCCAGGCACTGCGCTATTTTTACGCGCGATAAGCGCTACGGACAACCGGGTCCGCCAGCCAGGTCACGCGTTCGGTCTGGAGCGGGTGGGCATGACTCACGAAACCGATATCGTCTTCTGCCGCTTCCAGCCACTCGGCAGAATTGCGTAGGTCCTCCATTGCGCTGGCCGATGAGAATTTCATCAGGGCAAAAGCGTCCGGTTGCGGTGCATCAAACACCGGCCAGGCATCGGTCGGCTGTTTGTTCAGAAAGGATTCGTACCAGATCACACCCGGCAGGCGTTTGCCGATCTCGCTATGCACCTTGACGTAGTGCTCGCGGAATTGCGCCGGGCTGCTACCCGCCCAACGCCAGATGGGAAAAAACACCACGGGCGCGCCGGCGCCCTGCGCTGCAGCGGGTTCGGGGATCCAAGTATAACGTTCAACCTCGGCCACCGGCGCATGACTGACAAAACCGACGCAGTCCTTCAGCACTTCCTGCTGCCAGACCTCGGTGTTGCGCACATTGCCGAGCGCCGCTGCCGAAGGAAACATCATGAGCGTGAAAGCATCGGGCACCGGTGCGCCGAATACCGGCCACTCGCGGGCCGGGAAGCTGTTGAAAAACGTTTCGTACCACAACACACCCATGCGCTTGCCTATCGCCGAATGGACCTTGGTGTAGTGCTCGCGGAAGTGTTCCGGTGTGGTGCCGGCCCAGCGGTACAAAGGGAAGAGAATAATCGGCCTGTC
>JANOXY010000395.1:0-6974 GCA_031418675.1 Pseudomonadota bacterium | reverse complement strand
AGCGAAGCGAGCGTCAGGATCCCTTGCGACAGGGTGACCAACCCGATGTGCGGCAATTGCGATAGTTCTGCATGGCACACCACACTCGTCATCCCGCTCACAGGCTCTTGATCACTCGAAAACGATCGGCGTAGGCACGCACCGACACCGCAATGTCAGGCGCAAACACCTCCCAGCCGTGGGGCACACCGGGGTGCACATGCAATTCCGTACTCACCCCCGCAGCGTGCAAGCGTTGCGCGTAAGCGATGTCTTCGTCGCGAAAAATATCCAATTCCCCTACGTCAATGTAGGTGGGTGGCAGGCCGCTGGGGTCCACCACACGCGCCGCTGCGGCATAGGCGCTTGCATGGGCAGTGCCACGCGCTGCGCCGAGCAAAGCATCCCAACCGGTCACATTGTCGTCGTAGGACCAGGTCATGAAGGGCACCAGATTTGGATCGGATCGAACGTTACGATCGTCCAGCATCGGGTAGATCAGGATCTGGTGGGCGAGTTTGGGCCCGGGTCGGTCGCGTGTCAGGATGGCCAGGCCGGCGGCAACACCGCCGCCGCCACTATCACCCATGACCGCTATCCGTTGCGGATCTACACCGAGTTCAGCCGCATGTTCGACCAACCAGCACAAACCGGTGTAACAGTCTTCCACCGGGGTTGGATGCGGGTATTCCGGTGCGTAGCGATATTCCACTGACAAAAAGGGCACGCCGGTAGCAGAGACGTAAAGCGCTACCGGTCGGTCGTAGATCGAGACATTGCTCAGGATCATGCCGCCACCATGTACGTAGTACACCGCGGCGCCGGGTGCACTGCCGGTTTTGATATACCAACGCAGCAAGAGGCGGGCACCATCGGCCGCGACGGCTTCGAAGTCCTGTGTGACAACATCCGTGGGCATAGGCAGCGCGTCGTGCATTCTGCGTTGAAAAGCTTCGAAGGCTGTGCGCCTCGATGCGATATCGCCAACCGCCGGTAAGGTGGCCGTGGCCAAGGCCTCAGCTACCGGCGCAAAAACCGTGGCAAATTGCGGATCGAGTTTGAATGACATGGATACGCCCTGTTACTCGGCAAATGTCGCGACCTGAGAGTCTAAACCCCACGACGCAGCAATTGCATTCCCAGGCAGGCGCATCGCGCTTGGATATGCGTGAGCCCAGCCGTTATTTGCCCTGCATCTGCGTTGCCGTGATGGTGGCCGGTTCCATGGTCAGTGATCTTGAAGCGCCACGCTGGTACAAGCGACTTGCCGACACCCGGCTTGCGCAGTGGCTAGCGCTCGCGGAGATGTTATGGTCCATTTGCGAGATGCGCTCACTCGCGTCGTAACTTTGTCACAAGCAGGCCCCATGGCGGCACCTGGCACGACCCTTGGGAACAACTCAGGGCGCTAAAGATCAGTGGCGGTGCTGCGGTGACGAAGAGGGTGGGTAACGCATAACACACGGGCTCGGCTATCGAACAGAAGCTGAGTAGCCTGATCCCAACCCCAGCCGCATCAGCGGCGTTGTTCAAAAGGCCGGAATATTTATGTTGATCGGGATAGCGGCATTGAGCCACGAGACCAATACGTTTTCTCCGGTCGTGACCGATCTGGCGCGTTTTTCCTCCGGCGCGGCAAAACCTGCTGCGGGCGACGAAGCGGTCAGCATCTATCGTAATACCGGGACAGGGATAGGCGGGTTCATCGGTGTCTGTGCAACACGCGGCTACGCTTTCCGCATGGGCATTGCAGCGGGCGCCGCGCCTAGCGGCCCGGTCGAAAACGATGCGTTCGAGGCGATGGTTGCCGAGATTCTGGCACTTGCTGCGACGGTCGATGCGCTGATGCTCGACCTGCATGGTGCCATGGTGACCAAGAGCTACGACGACGGCGAAGGCGAATTGTTAGGGCGCATTCGGGCTCTCCACCCGGGTATGCCGATAGCCATTGCATTGGATATGCATGCCAACGTCACGCCGGCGATGGTGGCGAACTGCGACATCATCTGCGGTTACCACACCTACCCCCACATCGACATGGCTGAAACCGCAAGCCGCGCGGGGCATCTGCTGCTCGATATGCTGGAGCACAAGATTTCGCCGGTCATGTCCTTCGGCAACGCACCGATGCTGCCGCACGTGATGCGGCAGGGCACCGATGATTTGCCGAACAAAGCGCTGCAACAACGGGTCATGGACATTGAACGGGGTGAAGCACTGGCAGCGAATCTTTTTGTCGGCTTCCCTCATGCGGATATCCATGATGCCGGCTTGTCGGTTGTCATCGTCGCTAATGCCGATCCGGCTGCCGCACAGCGGCTGCGCGATGAACTACTGAGCGACGCCTGGCGCCAGCGCGAGACATTTATCTACCGCCCCGAGCCATTGCATGACTCCATGACCAGGGCGCAGGCGCTGGCAGCCAGCGATGGTCCCGGGCCGGTGCTGTTGCTGGATCACTACGACAACACGGCCTCGGGCGGCACGATGGACAGTACCAAGGTGCTGGCCGCCATTCTTGCGGCGCAGCTGGATGATGTGGCGGCGTTCGGCATTTTTGATCCGGAAGTCGTCAAACAGATGATGGCCGCTGGCATCGGCGCAGAAATCAACGTTGTGCTGGGTGGCAAGCTCGCTACGCCTGCTATCCCCCGCCAGAGTTTGCCGATCACGGTCACGGGTCGGGTCAAGCTGTTGGCCGACGGTCGTTTTCCCGCGACGGTGGCCATGTCACGGGGCATGACAATGAACATGGGCCAGTGCGGGGTCCTGGTGGTAGGCGGCGTTGAGATCGTGGTGATCTCGCGGCACATCGAACCTTTTGACCCAGGCTGCTTCCGGGCGGTGGGCATCGAGCCCATGAGCAAGAAGTACATCATGCTCAAGAGTCGCATTCACTACCGCGTGGGTTTCAGGGCGCTGGTTAAGGCCACGGTCGAATGTGCCGGTGTCGGTGTCTGTACCTCGGACTACACCGAACTGAAGTTCAGTCGTGTGCGCCGGCCGATTTATCCGCTCGATGAGTTGAATTATTCGCCGTTGGCTTGACGTGGTGAAATTAGTTCAGGGTCAACGGTGATCGCCAATGGACCGAATCAGTTCTCAATAGCGTCGAGCGAAAGCAGTCAGCGATCAGATTCTCGCTGAGCTTCTTCCCTAGCTTACCGGCGGCCACCCATGGTGCCGTTCGCCGCAGCGGCGTCGTCGGCGTGTGCATCGCGGTGGCTCGATCCGCGCAGCAGGCCTCAGCGAAAACTGAACCCCGCGTAGTCCTCTGCCTTCACCCTCTGCCATTGCTCGAGGTAATCGGGCATGCCGATGGGATAGTTGATCATCTGTGCGGCCTTGCCGGGAATATTGCTGGCCATGTACCAGGACTGCGTGCGACCAAACAACGTGCCGGCGGCGAAGTCGTCGATACGCTGGCGCCACGCTTCATCCGCTGCCGCGCTCGCTTCGATGCGCGTCAAACCGCGTGCGCGCATGTGCTGCAACAGTGCCACAACTTCATCGCCCTGCAGCTCGGAGCTACTCGGACCATTGCTCAGGCCGGCGGGCGCCAGCGGGCCGTAGACCCACAGCATGTTGGGAAAGCCGTGCGTCATGGTCCCCAGGAAAGCACTGACCCCTTCTTTCCATCGTTCGCGCAGCGTAACGCCAGCGGGGCTATGGATGTCCATTGCAGTCAGCCCGCCCGTGACCATATCGAAGCCGGTCGCCAGGACCAGGATATCAAGCGCGTGCACACGGCCGTCCTTAGTTTGCACACCTTCGCGGACAACGCGGGTGATCGGCGTTTCCAGGAGATCAACCAGCGTGACGTTCGGTTGATTGAACACTTCGTAATAGCGCTGTTCAAGGGAGATACGCTTCACGCCATAAGGATGGGGCGGCACGCTTGGTGCGAGCTTTTGTGCAAGGACGGGATCGGTGATGCGTTGTCGCACCTTGTCGCGCCAGAACTCATAGGCAATGAGATTGATGTTTTCGTCAGTATAGATCTCGGGGAAATTGCCCAACCACGGGATGAAGCCACCTTCCTCCCAGAAGCCTTCGTACATTTGCCGGATCTGATCGGGCGTGAGGCCGGCCGCGCTCGGGCCAGCATAGTCGAGGTTATCAAAATCGTAGCCCGCGCGGGTGCGTGCACGCTTGGCGTATTTTTCTTCCATGTTGATTTTCAAGGCACGCTTGGCGGCGTCGTCGAGCTGACGTTGACGCATCGGCAACGCCATATTGGGCGTGCGCTGAAAGACGGTGAGGTGGGCGGCAACCGGGCCGGCTTCCTGCACAACTTGCACGCCGGTGGCGCCGGTGCCGAGCACGCCGATGCGCTGACCACGCAGGTCTACGCCATCCTGCGGCCACAGTGCGGTATGCAGGCAGCGTCCGGCGAACTCGTTCAGGCCCGGGATGTCCGGGCTATGGGGTTTGGAACCGATACCGGTGCACAGCACCAGGAATTGCGCGTCGGCACGTTGGCCACTCTCGGTGTCGACCAGCCAGCGGCAGCGGGCTTCGTCAAAACGCGCGCCGCTGACGCGGGTGTTGTAACGAATGTCCTGGCTCAGGCCGAGCTTGTGATCGGCGTAGCGAAAATAATCGCGGATCTCGTCCCAGCCCGGATACAGTTCGCTGAAGTCCCACTCGCTCCACAGTTCTTTGATCGAGAACTGGTACAAAGGGCCATAGGTATCGCAGCGCGCACCCGGATAACAGTTCCAGTACCACACACCGCCCAAGGCTGGCGCAGCTTCATAGATCCGTACCTTGAAGCCCAATTGGCGCAGGCGATAAAGCTGATACAGACCGGAGAAACCGGCGCCGACGATCAGCACATCGAGTTGTTCAGGGGCAGATGTTTCATTCATCGGCGAAGACCTCAAAGCAGAGAAACGAACAAAGGGCAGTGTCCGGCGCGCAGCGTTAGGGCGCACGCAAACCGCCCACGTGAGGCGCACGGTAAATTGGACGTAAGAGACACCAAAAAAAATCTATTCGCCAATTGGCGCGACGATCGTAATGATCGTCGACTATCAGTTCATTCGTGACCCGTCGCCCCAGAACTGCCACAGCTCAACTGTGTCGCTGCCGATGCGCTGTGCAGTGCCGCGCTTGCCACGCGCGCCACCGCGATCGTGGTGACAACAATGCCAGGTTCAGGCTGCCGCCGTCACCTCGAGCGCGCGCGGATTGAATTCCTGCAGTGCCGGCATCACTTCCTTGGCAAAGAGCTGCATGTTCTGCTCGGCGACATCCATCGGCATGTTGCCGTACCTGAACAGGAACATTATCTCCTCGCAGCCAAAGGCCGCAGCGGTATCCTTGGCGCGCCTGATGACCTGGTCCGGTGTGCCCCAGGGGTGGCCGTCAACGTAGTTGCGCAGGAACGGCGTCGGGTCAGCGGCCAGCGCCTTCTGCATCGCGCCGTAGTGCTCATAACCTTTGATGCCGCCAAAGTGCGAGCCGCGTAGTTCGTAGTGGCGCAGTGCCGAATCGGAGTACTCGACCATGTACCGCTCGGCGCCGCGTTTGGCTTCAGCCTCACTGTGGCTGACATAAGCCCACAGCACGAGCTTCGTTTTAGTCGGCGGCAGGCCGGCCGCGTGGCGCAGCCGTGCGTACTTGTGCGCGGTTTCCAGCGACAGGCCGAGGCTCGCGGTCGGAATCACCAGCGGGCGTACGTTGTTGCGCGCGATGATGTCCACCGTCTCGTCAGTGCCGCCGGCACACCACAGGTTGTGGCTCAGATCGCGGTCCGGCTGCGGGCGCAGCTTGAGGCCCTTGATCTGGTAGTACTTGCCTTCGAAGTCACACTTGCCGGTGGCAAGCAACATGCGCAACACCTGTAGCGACTCATCGAAGCGATCGCGCGCTTCACCCTGGTCAATGCTGAAGCCAGCGTATTCACGACGGCCAAGGCCACGCCCGACGCCGCAGATGATCTCGCGCTTGGGCCCCAGGAAGGTATCGAGCATGTTGACGTCTTCGGCCACGCGCACCGGGTTGTGCCACGGCAGCACCGTCACCATGGTGCCGAAATCGACGCGCTTGGTGATAGCAGCCAGGTAGGTCAGGTATTGCAGCGGGTTGGTCACCATGGTGTAAGGCGTGAAGTGGTGCTCGACAGTCCACACGCTGTCGAATCCCGTTTCATCAGCGATGCGCGCGATGTTCAACTCCTCGTTGAAGATCTCGCGATCGGACTTGCTCGGGCGGGTGGCAACTACTTCGCCACGCTCTTCAGCTTCGTAGCGGTCCCAGTCGGTGCAGTTCTGGTTAAAAATGCAGGCCCCTATGCGCATGGTCGTGTGCTCCCCTTGGTTCACAAAATCGGCTGACCGGTGTGGCCCCACCGGTGTCGGCGCGCGTCAGGCGCGAGCCGCAGCGGCGGAGTTCGCAAAGTGCAATCTACTTGAATCAGGTCGCGGCGGCATCCATCCTCGGGCCGAGCACGACGTCCGCGCAATCGGGCCGTGGTCGCCGGTGGTGTTTGGGAACAAGGGCTGCCGGGCCGGTTAATTGGTCGACGTGCTGCACACAAGGATGACAAGTCGTTGCAGCCTATACGCAGCTTTTGTCGACAAGCGCAGCCTGCTCATCGAGTGCCTGGACGTGTTTGCCGGCGGCACTTCGGTAGTACCGAAGGATCGGTTTCAAAACCGCCAATTCAGGTGACTATCGATGCGCAGGGGGCAATCGGGGAGAGACTTTATCGCGCAACTGGGCAGCCTCAGCAAGATTTGCTCCTTACACCGCGCTCACATGGAAAGCGGGAGGACTGCAGATATCCGTAACGCAGTGAGTTGTATGGCGGGGGGACTAGGATTCGAAATAATCGCGTAACAATATGATTTTATTTAACTACTCGTTTTGCTAGACAGAATCTCGGTGCTGCCTGATTCGATCTAATTATCGCAATTTCGGTCCGACGCGAAGCTAACCTCAAAGGCCATTTAAGAGTAAGCAAATGATCGTTCGCGCGGATTGAGTCA
>JANOXY010000394.1:0-12468 GCA_031418675.1 Pseudomonadota bacterium | reverse complement strand
CGTTGTCAGGGTTCGGGATGGGGTAATAGGGATCCCCTTGCGCGCGGGGAAACTCTTTCACTATCGAGGTGCCGGCTATTTTCTGGCCGGTCAGGTATTTGAATTCCGTAATGCGCGTGTATTCGTAGTCGTTGGGAAAATTGACGGTACCCGTGTGCTGGTAGCGATCCTGGCGCAAATGCTCATGGCGGAACTCCAGCGAGCGGTAGGGCAGCGCACCGTGGCAATGACCGAAGTAGGCATCGATGGGACCGGTGAATACCGTGAGCCTGGCCGCCAGGCGTTTATTCCCGGTGAAATAGTCCAGGCCGGTTTCGACACGTATGCGGCGATGGTCGAGCAGGTTGCGGAACATCGCGGTGTAACCTTGGCTGGGCATGCACTGATGCTGATCGGTGAAATAGCGGTCGTCGGTGTTGGTGCGCGTTGGGATGCGCGACGCCACACTCGCCGCCAGCTGGTGCAGCTCAAGCCCCCATTGTTTGCGCGTGTAACCACGAAAGAACTTGTCGCACAAATCCGCGCCGACACTGGCAAGGACGGCGTCCTCGCTGGTCTTGATGCTGACTTTGGGGGCGCGTACTCGCGCCAGGTAAGCCGCCACACCCTGCTCGTCGAGCTGCAGACCGTATAGCCCGTTAATCGTGGTGCGATTGATGGGGATTGGATGGAAGCGGCCATCCACCAGCGCCTGCACGCGGTGTTCGTAGGGGCGCCAGGCCGTGAAGCGGGACAAATAGGCCAATACCCGACTCGATTGCGTATGGAAGATATGCGGGCCGTATCGGTGTACGAGCACACCGTGATCATCGTACTCATCGAAGGCGTTGCCACCGATGTGCGGACGCTTGTCGATCACCAGCACCTCGCGTCCGGCGCTAGCCAGCCGCTCGGCGGCGACTGCACCGGCGAAACCTGCACCGACGACCAGCACATCAAGGGCAGGCAAGGGCATGGGTCAGGATCGCGAAGCTGGGGCCGACGGCGCAGTCTTGCGGGTTAATGCGGATCACGGGCGGATTATGCCTGTGAATGACGCGCCACGCATGAGCCTGGCGCGAAACAAGCGTATCAGCCGTAGGCCGCCACTGCCTTGCGTCCGGAAGCGAGTTGCTGCAGTTCCGAACGAACTACGTCATGCGCGGCGTGTGCGGCTGCACTCACGCGCCCGACCGCGTGATAGGCGTGGCGAAAGACCGACTCGGTCTGGCTGCTGTTCGGGACTGGCGGCGCAGCAAGCAGTGCCACCAGACTTGCGGTACATAACTCAGCGCCGCTCCAGTCAGTGGCGACGGCGGCGGCTTCCAGGGCGCGCACCTGTTCGGCGACGGCCTCGGCCCATTGTTGCTCTGTCATGGCGTATCCCACCCTCAGCCGAGTACGCGCGCAGTGGCGCCCAATTCGTTTTGAATGACGCTGGATCTGGCGCCTTCTACCTGCGACTCGATGCCCTTCCAGCCACTGCGGATCTCGCCCATCAGACGGTCAACTTCGGCGAGTTTGGCGTCGTCGTTACGCAAATTGGCAGCAACCAGGGTACGCATCATGTAGTCATAGAGCGCGTCGAGGTTGGCTGCGATCTGGCCGCCACGTTCGTGATTGAGACTGGCGCGCAGACCGTCGATGATCGACATTGCCCAGGTGATGTTGGAGCCTTTGGCGGCAATGTTGCCGCGTGCCAGGGCGGTGCGTGCCGCGCGTATTTTTTCGATGGCGCCATCCATCAGCAACAGAATCAAACGATGGGGAGACGCGGTCTCGATATCGGTACGCAGCGCGAGGCGAGTGTATTCGTCGATTGCATTGAGCGCGTTGAGCGCGTTGGGCGGGTAGCTCATCATTTTCCTCTTGGTTACGCAGGCCGCTGTGGCGCGTTCTGGCTGGTTCGCGTCTGCATTCCACGACCGACAGCTGCTGGATATATTTATGTATCGACAAAAGGCCCGATGTCTAAATCACGCTCTTATTTGTTTCAAACTGTTTGAGCTGGGTAGTCAGAAAACTGCTCGTATTGTTAAGACTGCTCACCAGCGCGTCGAGCTTGTTGTACTGCTTATTGAGGGCTGCTTCACGGCGGTCCAGGCGATAGTCGAGGTTGGTGCGCAAAGTGGTGTTGGCATCAATACGCAACCTGGTGCTCTCTTCGCGACCTGGCAGCACACCACCGGCCCCGACCAGCGTGCCAGCGAGCTTCTTATAGCGGCTGATGGCACCCGTCGCGGTATCACTAAACATGCTGGCCACGCCCTCAGGGTCTTTGCTCAGTGCATCTTTGAAGACCGTGCTGTTGAACGTCAGCCCAGTGCCTTTGGCCGCGGTAGTGATGCCGATTTCGGCCAGATAGCTGAATGTTTTCGAAGTGCCTGATTTGGTGCGCAAGGCGTCGCGAAACTGCGACTCAATATTCAGCAGCGCACCGCGTTCATCTTTCAGACCTTTAACCTTGAGATCGCTGGTGCTCTTGAAGACTGCGTTGTAGTCGGTTACCAATTGCTGCACGGCGCTTTCAATCTTGCTGTCGTCCCGCGCCACACTGAGCGTGGTCGTGCCTGTGGCAGCGAGTTCGAGACTTACGCCGGCAATGACGTCGCTTACGCTGTTGCTGGAGCTTTTGACGGTGTAAGTGTTTTCGACCTTGAGTTCGGCATCGAGATCATTTTTGTCAAACACGCCGCTCAGATCGCGATCGGTATTGACCGAGGCGAAGCTGAAGAGGTCCGGTTGAGGGGTCTCGAGGTCGGTCAGCGTACGGTATTTGACGCTGATGAAATTGTCGGATCCGGTGTTCTTGCCCGACAGCGTCAGGTGGTAGCCGCTGGCATCGCGCAAGGTTGAGGCTGTGAGGCCGCTGTTACCGGTCGCGGAATTAATCGCGATCCGAATCTGATCGAGGGTCTTGCCGCCGATTTCGACGGTAAACGACTTGCTGCCAACGCTCAGCTCCATGGTATCGCCGGCCACGCCGATTTTTGTCGTGCCGGTGTCAGCGAAAACGGTGCCCGCAACCATGCGGTGGGTCTCGGCGAGGCGTTTTACTTCGATAGCGTAAACCCCGCGGCTGGCGGTGCTATCGGCAGTGGCGGTCAGCACCTTGGTATCGGAGGAAGTCGCTTTGGAGGCTTTGAATGTCGCCGCGTCGCTGAGGTCGATCATGGTCGTTTCGAATGTCGATACGACGCTCTTGAGTTTGCCGTAGGCGCTCAATTGGGCCTGCAATTCCACGCCCTTGGTGCCGGCTTTGACCCACGGCTCACGCTCAATTGCCATGATCTTGCTGACGATGCCGGCAATATCCAGCCCGGAACCAACACCCTGGGTGCTTATTGTGGGCATGTAGCTGCTCCTTCAGTGTTCTCGGGCGGAACGGCGTCCCACCATCAAGGGAAACAGGAGAAAATTAGCAATTTCCAGGCCAGGCACGTGGCTCGTGCAACTCAGGCTTGGTCCCGCACCAGTCGGCCCGTGCCTTTTTCCAGGCGCGCGGCGAGGGCGAGGACTTCTTCTTCGGGGATCTGCCGGATAACTTCCTGGGTTATTTTGTCGACGACCTTAATGACCGTACGGCCACTGCTTTCGTCAATCGAAAACTCCAGCGAGCGTTGGGTGTTCTGAGCACCCTCGCTGAGCTCCTTAACCGCGTTTTCAAGCATCTTTGCATCAACCGGCGGCACTGTGCCTGCAGGTTTTTGCCCTGCCTCAGGTGCGTGCTTGGGGTTGCCTTCGACACTATCGGCATAAGCCGTCGGCATGGACGCGGAGCGTAGATCCGTCGGATTAGAAGGCAATTTCTGTAAGGCGACATGCGTGATCATGGCGCTACCTCTCAGTGGCAATGGCGTCCGAGGTCACAAACCTCGGACGCCTGACAATAGCTCGAAACTCAGTGACTGCTTACTTGAGCAGGGTCAATGCTGACTGCGGCAAAGAGTTGGCCTGTGACACCATCGAGATGCCGGCCTGTTGCAGGATCTGAGCACGGGTCAACGAGGCCGATTCGGCCGCGAAGTCTGCGTCCAGGATGCGGCCGCGCGCTGAACTGATGTTTTCACTGACGTTTTCCAGGTTGCGGATGGTGGAGTCAAAGCGGTTGAGCTTCGCACCGAGTATCGCGCGGTTGGTGTTGATCTGGTCCAAAGCCGACTGGAAGGACAGCAAGGCCAGGTTGGCGGCCGCCTGGGTTGACACAGTCTGGGAGTTGACCGGTGCGTTTGCCAAGGTGGTTGACGCTGCGGCGACACCCGTGATGGCTGAGCCCGTGCCAGTCGCGTCATAGGTGACCGAGGTCGAGTTCAGCTTCTGGTTCAACACGATGGCACCGTTAGCGCCGGCGTCGACCGAAGTCGTGCCCTGGGCAAAGCCGGTAACAGTGGCAGCGGCCGCCGAGTTGACGCCTACAGTGATAGCAGCGCCACTGCGATTGACCAGCACCAGACGGCTCTGGTTGGCCGCGCCGCCGGCATCGTTGACAGCAGTGACACCCGTTTCACCGCTCCTGGCGTTGATGTTGGTCACCAGGTCGTCGAGGGTTGTGAGGGCGCCATTACCATCGATAGCGACACCGTTGATAGTGATCGCGCCGTTGCCGATGGTTTGACCAACCGCGCCCGTGGCGTCGGCATCCAGCACGTTGTTGCTGGCTACAGCAGCGTTGCCGTAGCTGAAAGCCGTCACACCGGTGGAGCCGGTGACGGCATTGATGGCGGTGATCTTGTTGAGGGAGTTTGCGCCCGCTGAAACCGCGGCCAGCACCGTACCGTTGAGTGCGGCGGTGGTGCCGTTCAGCGCGGTGTCCGAGGTATTACGCACGCGGTCGGCGAAGACGGCGTTGCTGGCTGAATTCAGCGTGCTGTATTCAGACGCCACACCCAGGCCAGTGGGTGAGAGGTTACTGACCGAGACGTTGATGGTTTCGTTGACCGCGGTGCCCACTTGCATGTCGGCGCTGAAGCCGCCGGTCAGCAACTGCTGGCCGTTGTAACGGGTCTGGTTCACCACGCGGCTCAGTTCGTCAATGATCTGGCTCACTTCCTGGTTCATCGAAATGCGGTCGCCGTTGGTGTTGTAGCTGGCCGACTGCAGGGCGAGGTCATTGGCGCGCTGCAGGGACTTGGTCATTTCGTCCATCGCGCCTTCAGCGGTCTGGGCAATGGAGATACCGTCGTTGGCGTTGCGAACGGCGACCGCGAGGCCGCTGATCTGAGTGCCCATGCGGGTCGAAATGGCGAGGCCGGCAGCGTCGTCCTTGGACGAGTTGATACGCAGGCCGGAAGACAGCCGCTGGATAGCGGTGTTCATGTCCATCTGCGACCTGTTCAAATTGCGCTGGGCGTTCAGGGATGCAACGTTCGTATTAATTGACTGAGGCATTGAAATGCTCTCCTGTGAGCAGACGTCGGTTTGTCATGAGCGACGTCGTTTAACTTTGACGGATATATTCGTGATACCGAATATTCACCGCCTCCGGTCACTGGTATCGGTAAGCGCCGGCAAGAACTTTAGGATTGTCTGGCAAGGCTTGCCGGGTGGGCGGCAAATGCTTGCCGCGGCTGGATTTGGGCAGTTTTCCCCGCTCTTGAGCGCGTATGGCATGATGCGGGCCCTGTCTCCATGATCGTGACGAAGGCCGCAAAACGTGCAACAGATCAATCAAGTGGCGCTCGAGCGTCTGCATCGTATTGCGGCCGGCGAACTGCCCTATCCAGCGATGTGGCAGACCGTACCTCTGCGCTTCGTCTCCATCGCGCCAGGGCGCATTGAAATGCAGGCGTGCGCCGATCAGCGGCATATGAATGCACTGGGTTCAGTGCACGGTGGCTTCGCCGCCACGGCGCTCGATACCGTGTTGGGTCTGGCGGTTTACACCAGTATCGGCGCCGGGGATCGCCACATCACGGTCGATCTTGCAGTCAAGATTGTGAAAGCGATTCCCCTCGACACGCCGATCGTGGCGGCCTCGGAACTGGTGCATATCTCCCGTACGGTGGGAGTTTCCCAAGCGGTATTGCGCAGTGCTGAGGGTGTGATCTACGCCCATGGCACCACCACCTGCATGATCCAGCGCGACGTGTCAGCGCCTCGGCCGGTTTAGCGACGCGGCCGGCCCGCTTTAAAGGGTTGCGGGCATCACGACCGACGACCAACGCTCGCCGGTGGCGCAAACGGCATAAGTTGGATCAGGTCGACTTCATCGTCCAGGTCGGCGCCTCTTCTTCGAGCAGCGCCTTAAAACTTGGACGGGCGAACATGCGCTTGATGAATGCAGCGAGCCGCGGAAAGTGCGCGGCATCAACCTGCACACCCGCATGCTGGAGATTGACGTGGACTGAGGCGACGGCGATGTCAGCCAAGCTCAAGGTGTTGTTGACGAAAAACGGCTTGTCGCCCAATTGAGTTTCCAGGTAAGCCCAGAATGTGGGCAGTTCCTCTGCGACAACTTTGGCCGCCGCGGCGCGCGCAGTTGCATCGGCCGGTGCCTTGGCGACCATCGGGCCGACCACCAGTGGGAAAAATACTTTGCCCCCTGCGACCGCAACCATCCCACCGTCGATGTACTCCTCCAGCCACAGGGCGTGAATGTAACCGTCGTCATCGCCAGGCAGCATCGGCACGGCTTTGTTCTTGCGCTCAATGTATTGGCAGATAACCGATGAGTCGTTGATGACTTTGGCGCCGTCCTGAAAGGCCGGGATCTTGCCCAGCGGGCTGATGTCACGCCAGTTCGCTGGCGGCGCAAAGGGACTGACTGGTTCGAAGTCGTAGGGAATGTTTTTTTCGGCAAGCAGGACACGGACTTTGCGTACAAAGGGCGAAACATTTGCACCCATCAATTTGTAAGTCATGGCGGAAAATTCTCCTGATTAAATTGCGGTATGCGCCGCGTCAGCGGACACGCTTTAGTGCATTCTGGTCGAAGTTGCTGGCATCCAGGCCGGTCTTGAAGCGGTAGTTGGACCACTTCAACTCCGTGCTTTTGCCGGTCTGCAAATTGCGCATCAGCATGCGCCCCGGCCGCCAGTAGCGCCCAAGATATTGTGTGTGTTGGCTGAAATCGAGGACTTTGAGTGGTGAGTCCTTGCGGTCGAAATATTCAACCCGCAGGGGTTGGTACATGTGCTGGTCCAGCCAGATGATCTGGCGGGTATAACCGGAGTTGGCGTAGGCCGGATAAGCCTCGACAACAAAAGCCTGGCGCCCATCGAGGCTATCGTCGCGTAGATATTTGTAGGTGAACTTCGCCACTTCCTGGGACGTGATGTCCTCATAAGCAAACTCGCTACCGACAAAGGGGCCGGATTTGTTGTCGGACGCAATGCGTTTGACGCGCTTCAGCGCCGGCAGATAGAGCCACTGGTCATCGGCCTTCAGCGCGTGGGTGTAACTCAGAAATGCCGTGCCCTTGATGTCCCGTGGTGCGTCGAACACCGTCAGGCTCTGATCACCGTCGCCGTTGATCTCCAGGGTGTCGATGCGCAGGCTGCGCACACTTTCTTCACCTTCGCGGTTGCGCAGGATCATTTCGAGTTGTGCACGCCCATCCACCCACCCGCTGTCCCGCTGGTCGGCCTCGGTGAATAGCGCCAGGCCGCGTTCCTCGACGCCGGCCGCGCCGATTTCAAAGGGAAGCAGGGCCAGCAGCAGTGTGGGCAACAGAAGTCGCATCGTCATCGGCACCCTCGAAATGGATAAGTAGAGGCGGTAGAAACAGGAATTCGGCCAGCAGGGCCAGCACAATCACGAGCGCGGTCATGAGTCCCATGCCGGAATTGAGCGCAAAGCTGGAGGTGCCGAGGATCAGAAAGCCCAGCACCAGCACCGTCGCCGTAATGAAATGAGCACGACCAACGGTGGCGAGCCCCACACGTATCGCCGCGCGTGCGCTCAATTTCAGTTCGCGCCGATTACGCGAGTAACTGGCAAGAAAATGGATGGTGTCATCGATGACGATCCCTAAAGTCATGCTGGTGACCAGCGACAGCGAGAGCCCAACTTCGCCGACAAATATTCCCCATACGCCAAACGCCATACCAGCAGGCAGCACATTCGGCAGCAAACTGATCAATCCGAGCCGTACTGACTGTAGCGCCATCATCAGCAGGATTGCGATGGCGGCGATGCCCAGTACCGTGCCCCACAGCATGGAGCGGATATTCGTGCCGCCGAGGTGAGAAAACATCAATGCAGTGCCAGCGACGCTGGATGAGCGGACCGCCGGTGCATGGCTGGCGAGCCGCGCTAAAGCACGCTGCTCGAGGGCGAGCATCTGCTCGCTGGACAATACGCGCAGAATCATCGAGACCTTGGTCGCTGATTTATCAACATTGATCTGGTTATTCAGATCGAGCCCATAGGGCAGCGACATCTCGTAGAGCAATAGATATTGGGCCGCGAGTTCGCGCTCCTCGGGCAGTCGATAATAAGCCGGATCGTCGCCGTGCATATTGCGGTTCACGCGCGCCAGGACCTGGGTGATGCGGTCAACATGGATGACCTCGGGCTGCTGCTCCAGCCAGCGCGAAAAATCCTCCGTCTGGCGCAGGAAATCCGGTTCGGCGATGCCCCCGGAGCGCGCAGCCGCCAGCGAAAAATGCACGGTATACAAACCCGTGAGGCGGTCGAGAATAAAATCCGTATCGGTGCGAAACGTGAGCGAACGATCAAAGTATTTGATGAATACGTCGTTAAGCTCATTACGCCCGACATTAGCGATGAGAGCCACGATCACCAGGCTCGAGCCCCACAGCAGCGCGCGGCTGTGGCGGATAACAAAATCTGCGAGGCCGGCCATGCGTTCGTTATGACGATGTTCAGTGGCGCTGACTGTGATCGGCAAATAGGTCATTGCGGCGGGCAGAAAGGTAATCGCCAGCAGCTGCGCGACGACTACGCCGCCGGCGACGATAGTGCCGAGTTGGTTGAAGGGCGGAATGTCGGAAAAATTTAAAGTCAGAAAGCCCAGCGCCGTGGTAACTGTGCATAACAGTACTGGCCACAGATTGTGACGAACGCTGGCTTCCATCGCGCTCACGCGCCCATGGCCGCGCGCGAGTTCTTCGCGGTAGCGCGTCAGCAGGTGCACGCAGTTGGCGACTGCGACGGTGAGAATAATGACCGGCGCAACGGAGGTTGGCGGGGTGATGGGCAGATGGGCGTAGCCGGCCAGCCCCATGGCAGCCAGGGTTGCCAGGCCAGTGATGGTGAGCGTCACGGCGGTGCCGGCCCAGCCGCCGATGAGTAACCCCAAGGTTAAGGCCATCACCGCGAAGCTCAGCGGCACCAGGCCTTGCATGTCGGCCAACGACGCCTCGGACAGTGCGTTGTCCATCACGATGATGCCGGTCAGATAGGTGTCGATACCGAGGTGGCGGGTTTTCCACGCGGCGACCATCTCGCGCACGGCATTCACCACTTCCGGCGTCATACGGGTGGCCAGTTCATGGGGGATCTGAATCTTGATGTTGATACCCGTGACACGCCCGTCGGGTGAGATCAGGCGATGCCGCAGGGACGGTTCGGTGAGCACACGCTGGCGCACACTGGCCACATCGGCATCACTCAGCTGCGCGGCATCCTTGACCATATCCTCGACCAACAAGTCGTCGCCGTGGGCCGAACTGTTCTGAAAATTGCTTATCGAGTCGACGCGATGTGAGTAGGGCACCTGCCAGGCACTGCGGGTGAGATCCTCGATCGCCGCAAGTGTGGCGCGGGTGAATACGTCGCCGGTGCGGGGCGCGAGCGCAATAAGAATGTTGTCGTCCTTGGAATAGACGCGTTCGAGCGCTTGAAAGTCACGTAGCTGCGGATTGCCGGCTGCGAAGAACACCTCGTAGCTGGAATCCAGATAGAGGTTTTTGACGCCGGTCCCGGCGACCGCGACCAGCAACAGGCTGGTGATGATCACCAGCGCGCGGTGGGCAAGCACGCCGCGCGCGAACGCGCTTTCGAAGCGCTGCATGGATTGCACCGAAGGGGCCCCTCGCGCTTTTTCCCAAGACGTCGGCTGGTGGCGGCCAAAACCGCCGCGCGTCCGCGCTCGTGTTGTAGTGATGTTGCGCCCACGGTCAGCGCAGTAGGGGAGCTAAAGCTTCGACCAGCGGGGGCGTGGACTGTAGGAGGGCGAGCGATCCTGAGTCAATGACGAATCGCTGCGGCCCTGCCTATGTTCACCCGTATACGGCAAGGGCCTCATCGCCCGGGTCTCTCTCCCATGCTGCAACGCACGCACTTGTTGGCACGGCCGTCGCCACACAACGGATCGCAGGCCTGGCGGCGGACGCCACCTGCCATGGTATCTTTACGCCCCCGCGAGTCGGCGGGAACCATAATCAGCGGTGGCAGAACGGATCGGGGCAGTGCAAAGCCCCGCAGCGAGCCTGGCAACCAAGCAAAGTCCAATCGGGGGAGTCAATGACAAATCTACTCAAACGCGGCACGACCTATGAGGAGGTCTACGGCAACTTTAAGTGGAACATTCCAGAGCTGTACAACATCGCCGACGATGTCTGTGACCGCTGGGCTGACGAGGCCGGACGTGTTGCGCTGGTCTACGAGGACGCGCAGAAAAAGGTCCACACCTACACGTTCACCGAGGTTCGCAAGTACGCCAATCAACTGGCCAACACCCTGGCCAGCTACGGCCTCAAGCGCGGTGATCGTGTGACCCTGCTGCTGGCGCAGGACCCCGAGTGCGCCATCAGCCACGTCGCCTGCTGGAAAGGTGGCATGGTGTCGGGCCCTTGCTCCGTGCTGTTTGGCGGCGATGCCATTACCTACCGGCTCAATGATTCCGGTGCCAAGGTCCTGATCACCGACAGTGCCAACTATCCGAAGGTGGCAGCGGTGCGCAAGGAGTGCCCCAAACTCGAGCGGGTACTGGTGATCGATGGTGAACCGGAAGGCTCAAGCAATTTCTGGAAAGCAATCGAAGGCGCCAGCGACCAGTTCACCAACGTCAAGACGCGCGCCGACGATATCGCCTGGATCAGCTACACCTCGGGCACCACGGGCATGCCCAAGGGCTCGGTCCAGCCCCATCGCATGATGCTCGGCCACATGCCCAGCCTGGAGTTCATTTACGACTTCTTTCCGCAAACCGGTGACTGCCTGTGGTCGCCGGCCGACTGGGCGTGGATGGCGGGTCTGATGGACGTCATCATGCCAGGCTGGTTCCATGGCTGTAAGGTCATCGCCACCGCCATGAAGGGCTTCGAACCCGAAGAGGCGTATCGCATTCTTGACCAGCACGGTGTCACGCTGGCGCTGTTGACGCCCACCATGCTGAAGTTGATGCGCACCGTTGAGAATCCCTTGAGTCGCTACAAGCTCAAGCTGCGCGCGGTGCTGTCGGGCGGCGAGTCAGTGGGCGCCGGTCTGCACGAATGGGCGCTGAAGGAACTCAATATCAGCATCAACGAAGGTTTCGGCCAGACCGAGGCCAACGTCATTCTCGGCAATAACGGCAAGGTCTTTCCGGTCAAGCCGGGCTCGCTCGGCAAGTCCACGCCGGGCACGGTATGCGCCATCATCGACGACAACGGCAACATCGTCGCGCCAGGCGTCGAAGGCCATATCGCCTGCAAGCGCCCGCATCCGGTGATGTTGCTCGAGTATCTGAACAAGCCCGAGGCGACCCGCGACAAGTTCATCGGCGACTGGTTGATCACCGGTGACGTGGGCCACATGGACGAGGACGGCTACTTCTGGTTCCACGGCCGTGGGGACGACGTCATTACCAGTTCCGGCTACCGCATTGGCCCCGGTGAAATCGAAGACGCGCTGCTCAAACATCCAGCCGTGCAGATGGCGGCGGCCATCGGCGTGCCTGACCCGGTACGCACGGAAATCATCAAGGCCTTTGTGATCGCCAAACCGGGCTTCGAGGGCAGCGACAAACTGGCTGACGAATTGCGCGATTTTGTGCGTTCGCGCGTTGCCAAACATGAAGTGCCACGGCTCATCGAGTTTGTCACCAGCCTGCCAATGACGACCACCGGCAAGATCATGCGGCGTGAGTTGCGTGAACTGGAAAAACAGCGTAGCAGCAAGGGCTGAACCCGGTCGGCGTTGAATGCGCTACAAGCTGCTGACGGACGGCACGATGGCGCCGGTGCAAAACACCAGCGACATCGTGACCTTGACCGTGTGGTTCACTTTGATCAGCGGGATTGCCCTGCTGGGCATGGGCCTCTACGGTCGCCAGCGCTGGCTGCAGTTCTGGGGGGCGCTGACGATAGTGTGTGTCGCGGTGTATTTCATGCGCGATGTTTTGGGCCTGATGCCGGCCTGACCACCCACGACCAGCGAGCTGCAGGCCCTTGGTTGGGGGGCGATGCGCCCACACGGGCGGCGCTCGCCTGGCCTGGCGCCTGGGGTTTAGAGCGCTATATAACCGCCGTCCACCGGCATCGCGATACCCGTCACGAACGACGATAAGTCCGACAACAGCCACAGCACCGCTTCGCCGATCTC
>JANOXY010000393.1:0-9903 GCA_031418675.1 Pseudomonadota bacterium | reverse complement strand
CAGGGCGCGCATGAGCGGCGCCTGACGATAAACGTCGGTATTGCCGTGGCGACGTACACCTTTTGGTGGCAGCTTGATTACATAACCGTGGGCACGCTCCTGCGCGTCGATCACGTCGAACAGAAAAGTGAGGCCGGCATGGCCATCGGATTCCTGCAGATTGGCGAGCCGCGCGGCGCTGCCCAGTTCGGCGGCGATGAAGGCGCTGAGGCCTGCTTGTAGTTCGTCGATATCCATCGGATCTCCCGCACGAGGTGAGCCCGACGTCAGGCGGGCATTGGTTTGCTAGGCGAGCAGCGCGCTACGCGGAGTTCAGCTCCGCGGGGGTGGCGGTGCCGGGTACCATTGCTCGGGCTCCGGCATCGGCTTGTCGGTCGGGATGATGAATAGTTCGACGGTAGTGGTGGTGGCCTCTTCGGTATCGAAGTAGGCATAGGGCACGCTGCCATTCCAGGTCCCCGACTGGATCATTTTGAAGCCGCGTTTTTCGAACTCCGCACAACGCTGTGCCCAGCTCATATCACCGCAATGGAAAGCAGTGTGGTGAATGCCTTCGCCGTGGCGCTCGAGGAATTCGGTGTAGATACTCGGGCCCTTGGTCGGCTGGATAATTTCCCACATCATCGAACCGTTGAACGCCAGGCAGAGTTTCATGGCGTAGTCAGCCGGCTGGCCACGAAAAGTCATGTCGCTGACCGTGGTTTTGTCGAAGGTATAAACGGCCCAAGGCCCGATGCCGAGCTTGAGCATGCCATCCATGGTGCGGTAGATATCGCGGGTCACCACGCAGATCTGCATGGTGTCGCTCAAGAAGCTGTTGGACAGTGTGCGATCACTGGTGGTGGTCGGCTGTGCGGCCATGGTGTCTCCTCCTGTGTGGTGTTGTGTCTGCGGCGGAATCGGCCACAATACGCACGCGTATGGTTGTTGGCCCGCGCCGGTCTGGATACGAAGCCTGAGGATACCTAATTGAACCTGCTCCATAACAGTTTTAAGGACATGATGAACGATGTCGTCGACTTCGGCAGTTGCTGCGAGTGCGGCACCTGCGTCGTCGCCTGTCCGCACAACGTCATCGAATATATCGACGGCAAACCCAAGCAGACCGCCAAAGAATCGGCAGCCTTCGATTTCTGCGGTGTCAGTGAGGGCGCCGGCTGCGACGTGTGCGCGACGGTCTGTCCGCGCTTGTGGCCGCGCGAATCCCATCTGAAGGACGCAGTGTTCGGTGAGGAGCGGGGTTATGAAGACATCTTTGGTGTGTTCAAACACATTTTTGTAGCCCGTACCAAGGTGCCCGAACTGGCGGAAGCGGGACAAGACGGTGGCATCGTCACGGCCCTGCTGGCCTGGGCGCGTGAAGCGGGGCATATCGACGGCGCGGTGGTATCGGCAGTCAGCGCCGAAGATAAACCCTGTTTCCCCAGCCCCAAGGTCGTCACGACCTATGACGAAATCAAAGCCAGCGCCGGCAGCTGGTACACCTATTGCGCCAACAATCTCGCGCTCACGGAAGTGAAAGAACGGGATCTCAAACAGGTCGCGTTTGTCGGTGTGCCGTGTCAGATCACACCCCTGCGCAAAATGGAGCACATGGACCCGAGCTTCCTGATGGGGGATAAGAAAAAGCCCAAGATCATCGGGCGCCAGCGCGAGTTTCTGCGCGGCTTTACCGATCGTGTGGCGTTCAGCGTTGGGTTGTTCTGCACCGAAGTGTTCATGCCCGAACTCATGACCGAGCGCATCGAAAAGCAGATGGGCATACCACTGACCGAGGTCAAGCAGTTCAACGTCAAGGGTGAAGTGCTGATCTACCAGAAAAACGGCGACATCGGCCGTATTCCCCTCGAAGAAGCGATGCACGAATACCAGCGGCCCGAATGCCGCCATTGTGGTGACTTCTCGGCCGAGATGGCCGACATCGCCTGCGGCGGTGTCGGTACGGAGCGTGCCACCATCGTGGTGCTGCGTACCCAGAAGGCGGTTGACGTGTGGCGTGAGTTCCAGGCCACCGGTCAGGTGGAAGTGGAGCCCATTAAAGATAACAAGCGGGCCTGGAATATCTTGCTGCGCCTCGCCCGCCGTCAGCGTGAACGCATCCCGGCGGGGCCGGCGCGTGGTGGCTCGGCAGGGGACCTGCCGCAGTACAAAGCGGCCCAGGGCGCGGCCATCGCGATCAGCAAGCTCACGCCCGGGGTGTTGTCGGACGACGACGTCGCGGCCGCGCAAGCGGCTGCTTACGGCGGAGAAACCCGTCCGAGCGAAACCGTCAGCTATATCGCCGGCAATCCCATTCCGGGGGACCCGGGCGAAGGTGGCGCAGGTGAAAAGCGCAAACTGCCTCCGCCCTTGTCGCCGGAAGCCAGTGGCGCACCGCCTGGGTGGACGGCGCCCTGAGGTTTATTTGTAGGGCCGCTGCATGGCCGCTGTAGGGTCGACTTCAGTCGGCCATTCGCAGCCTCATTTACGCGGCGAATGTCCGAATAAATTCGGACCTACACTAAACCGGTGAACGCTGCGGGCGGGCGTTGAATTTTCGCGATCACCGCGCCTGGCAGATCCAAGCGCAGCGCGGAACTCGAATGTCCGAATTTGTCGGACCTACACAAAACCGGTGAATGCTGCCGGCAGGCGTTGAATCTCCCCGATCACCGTGCGGGGCAGATCCGAGGGTTGCTCGGAACTGGCACTGGCGTGCACGGTATCGATGAGGCCGCCAAAACGCTTGGCTATTAGGGACGCGATCTGATCATGGCGACCGATCGCCGCGCAGGCTTCCAGCAGGCGATCGGGTATTTCCTGCGCGAGGGCTTCCCAGCGGCCCTGCTTGGTTAAATCGTTCAGACGCGGGCCCAGCGCGGCCAGACCTTCGGCTTCCAGCACCGGCCAATAGGCCGGTGTCGAGCCGTAAAAGGCAATGCGATAACGGACCCATTCCGCCATCTTGCTTACCGTGGCATCGTCTGGCCCGGTGGCTACAAAACCACCACCGTTAATCTCGAACTGCGCACGCGGGCGGCCGACTTTTGCCAGCCCGCGTTCGATGATGGGTGCGACCGTTTGTTCGAAATAGTTGCGTGTGCAGAAGGGATGCAGGCGCACACCGTCGGCGACTTCGGCCGCGAGCTTCAGCATCGCCGGGCCAACCGCGGCCAGCGTGATCGGGGGCAGCGGAAGATCACTGCCTTCGGGAATAAAATTCGGTGGCATCAAAGTAAAACGATAGTGTTGACCTTCGTGACGCAGGGGCGTGCCGTTCTGCCATGACGTCCAGATCGCGCGCAGGGCAGTCACCAGTTCACGCATGCGTGGGACGGGCGGGGTCCACGGCACGCTGTAGCGTTTTTCGTTATGGGCTTTGATCTGCGGGCCCAAGCCCAAGACAAAACGGCCGTGGGACGCTTCTTTAAGGTCCCAGGCAACGTGGGCCAGGGCCATGGGCGAACGCACAAAGGCCAATGCAATGCCGGTCGCCAGTTCAATCCGGGTGGTGGCCAGCGCCGCAACGCCCAGCGGCAGAAATGGTTCGTGACGGTTTTCCAATGAGCACAGCCCATCGAAGCCGCGCGCTTCGATATCGGCTGCCGCGATACTCGCGGCACGTAGAGAATCCTGGGGAACGGTGGTGACGACGCGCATCGCGTATTGCTCCGGCTGAGTCGATGGTCAAATGGAGCCGCGATTTTGCACCATCCGTGGGACGGCACATACTAGTGCTTCGATCTACCACCTGCAGCGGACTAACGACGCGCCATGCCTAAGGTCATTCACTACTTCGACTATAAAAGCCCCTACGCTTACCTGGCCCAGGCACCGAGTTTTGAACTCGCGCGCGAGACCGGTGTGAGCATCGAATGGCGCCCCTATACATTGCAGATCGAAAAATACCTGGGGCAGGCGGAACTCGATGCCAGCGGCCAGGACACCCAAGGTGCACGCAACGATCACCAATGGCGGCGCGTGCGCTATTCGTATATGGATTGTCGGCGCGAGGCTAATCGGCGCGGCTTGACGATACGCGGGCCGCGCAAGATTTTTGACAGCTCGGCGGCCCACATCGCGTTTTTATTCGTGCAGGAACGCGGTGATTTCCGGCCATTTCACGCCGCTGTGTTCGAACGTTTCTGGCGTCGCGAGCTGGACATCGAGAGCGTGACCGTGTTGTGCGCACTGCTGACAGAATTTGATTTCGACGGTGCGGCGTTTGTGGCTTATCTGGCAGGCGCGGGACGCACGCGTTACGAGCGCATGCAACACGAAGCAGAAGACAGCGGTGTGTTCGGCGTACCGAGTTATGTTGTCGACGGCGAAATTTTCTGGGGACTGGAGCGTCTGCAGCGTGTGCGCGAAAAGTTGACAGCGTGAGCGCCACCTGACTGCCTTCGTCGTTGCGGCCACGCCATACCAGCCACTACACTCGGCCCATGGATACCTTGCCCGAACCCGACACCAGCAGCTGCCTGACAGCGACCGCCATGGTCGACTGCGACACGCCGGCCGTGCGCACATTTGCCCAGCAGCGCAGCGCCGGCCGTGCCACGGCCTTGTCGCGCGCCGTGGCCTTGTACTACGCCGTGCGTGATGACATTCGCTACGACGCCTACGGACTTGATCTGAGTGTTGATGGACTGCGGGCCAGCACGACCTTGGCCGCGGGCCGCGGCTGGTGTGTGTCCAAGGCCGTGCTGCTGGCAGCGGCGTGCCGCGCCATCGGCATTCCGGCTGCCTTGGGTTATGCCGACGTGCGCAATCACTTGTCGACCGCGCGTATGCGCGAGCAGATGAAAACCGATGTGTTCTACTGGCATGGATATACCGCCATTCTGCTCGAGGGCCGCTGGGTGAAGGCGACACCCGCTTTTAATATCGAGTTGTGTGAAAAATTCCACATTCGCGCGCTGGAATTTGACGGCCGTGAAGACTCCATCTACCACCCGCTTGATCTCGACGGTCGCCAACACATGGAGTACCTGGCCTATCGTGGCGAATTCGCCGATGTGCCGCTGGCTGCGATGGTGGCGGACTTCCGGCGCCATTATCCGGGGGTAAGCGAGAACCTCGCGTCGGGTGATTTTGAGCGCGACGTCGAGCGGGAGACGGCGACTCCGGGTTGAAGGGTGCCACCCGCTTTTTTGCTCCCCAGGAACAAACCTCTGTCGACTGTCCAGCTGCGCCTGATGGTGTTCACGGCGGTCGCCGCCTATGGCAGCGGCTTCCTGCTGTGGTATTCAGCGACGGCTTTAGGCTTGGCGCCAGTGCTCGATGGTCGCGAACAGCTGGAACTCGCGACCCGCATTGCCCACGGCACGCTGCCGCTCGAACCCTATTACCGCGCAGCGCTTTATCCGTCTCTGCTCGCGTGGCTGATCAAAGCGGGTGTCGCCGAACAGCTGCCGTTTGCGGCGCGTATGTTGAACGGTGTTTTGCATCTGCTCAGCACGAGCCTGGTGTGGATGCTGGCGATGCGCGTGTGGCGTGCGCCGGGCGCGGCGGCCGTGGCGGCCTTGTTGTTCGGCATGAATCCCGTGGTCCTGCATTTTGTCGCCGACCCGCTCGATTTGACCTTTGCCATGACGCTGATGCTAGGGGGCATCCTCGCCGGCCTGCGTGCACTGAGCGGCGCAACCATCGATCGCACTGCGCTGGTTTGTGCGGCATTGTTGTTCGGCAGTGCGATGTTGGCGCGACCGCAGATGCTGGTGTTGTTGCCGGCGCTGCTCGCCCTGTTGGTGGCGCGCGCCGACGGTAGACGCTTGGTGCATTGGGCCTTGCTGCCGATGCTGGTGTTGGCGGCGCTGATGGGCTGGGCCAATTTTCAGATTAGTGGCGACTTCCGCGTGCTGCCCTGGCAGGGCGCTTACAACCTGTGGGCAGCCAACGGCCCCGATGCCAACGGACGCTACTTCACCCAACGCGAGAAGATTGCGGTTTATGTGGAGGGCAGCAATCCCGCGCGGGTGGAATCGGAGCGACTGTACCAGCGCGACAATCCAGGCGCGCCGACCGACGTCGTCAGCATGTCGCGCTACTGGAGCGGGCGGACCCGGGATTACATCTTGAGCACGCCGACGGCGTGGCTGCGCCTAGTCGCGAGCAAGGCCTGGTATCTGCTCAACAACTTCGAGCAATACGACATCAAGACCTATGAATTCCATCGCGCGCGCTCGCCGTGGCTGCGTTACAACCCGCTGGCCTGGTCGTGGTTGCTGGCGGCGGCTATGGCGGCGCTGGTCATGCAGACCCACAATCGCGCAGCGCGCAGCGTCGCGTTTTATGCGCTGGCTTACGCAGGCGGTTTACTGCTCAGTTACGTCAGTGCACGTTTTCGCCTGCCTTTGGTGCCGCTGCTCGCCGTGCTGGCAGGCGGTGTCGTCGCGCGTGTCGAGCGGCGTGTACTGATGCGCGGCGCGCTGAGCGCGATGCTGGTGCTGGTTGTGAGCCGTCAGGCCATGGCACCGGGCGAAGCGGAACGTACTTTTTTACAGGACCATCTGCTGTCCGCGCGCGCGGCAGTGACGCTGGGCGCCTACGACGAAGCGCTCGTCGACGTGCGCCACGCACTGCTGCTCGCGCCGCGCGACGCAACGGCCCGCGAACTGCTCTGTGTGGCGCGTTTTAATGCCTGGCTACGGGCCGGGCAATGGCGCGCTGCGGGGCCCATGCAGGACTGTACCGACGCCGCCACGACGTCACCGGTTGCACAACGTGCATTGGGCATTCTCCATTGGCGTGAGGGGCGCGCCGAGGCGGCGCGAGCACTGTGGCGCGCTCTGGTGACGAGCCGCGGCGTGGAACACGATGCCGCCCTGGCGGCGCTGATCATGACCCGCACCGAACTGGCCGAGATCGGCAAGCTTGATTGGCGCAAGTCTGGCGAGTGGTCAAACGAATTGCTTTTTGCGCTGGCCAGCCGCGGCGATGACCGCGCTCGCCCGATCCTTCTAAGCCGCTTGACCAATGCCGAGATCGCGCGACAGATGCAGGCCCTGCAACAACTGTTCGCGCCGATCAGAGCTAGATAGCGAGCGCACTGAAGCGCGAAACGATGGCAGGCACGGCGCGGCCTGAATGTGCCTTGAGATTCATATCTCCAGCCCGATGATCCAGCACAAAAGACGGGTAGTTCGGCTGTTCTGCAGCGCCGTGCGGCGCAGGCTTTACGTTAGAATAAGCAGTGATCGACATATTCAATGGCGATGCCCCACGTCGTAACGGAATTCCACCGATCGTGCCCAGCTCAGAAGACTCCGACCGAAACAAGCTTGTTGCGACCCTCACCAGCGGCGCTCGAGTTTTGAGTCTGGTCGGTGCAGGCGGCAAAAAGACCACGATGTATGCCCTGGCCAAGGCGCTGCCTGGGCGTGTGGCGCTGTCATCCTCGTCGCACATGGCCGCCTACGATCCTCGCTCAATCGATGGTCTCGTCACGCTGGCGCCCGACGCCCTCCGTTTGCCCGAGGCAGCCGCGCCATGCGAAGCACGGGTTGTGGCCTACGGTGGTGCGGCCGAGAGCCCAGAACGCATCCGCGGCCTGTCGTTTGATCAGCTCGCGCTGCTGGCCGCCGATACGTCCTTCGATTTTGTTTTGCTCAAGGCTGATGGTGCACGGGCGCGCTGGATCAAAGCGCCGGCAGACTATGAACCGGTGATCGCACCCTGCACCGAGCGAGTTTTGTATCTGCTGTCGGTGCAAGTAATAGGCGCTCCACTCGATGAGCGTATTGCCCATCGTCCTGAGCGCATCGCCGCCGCGACCGGTGCCGCCCTCGGCGCAGCACTGACCGCCACCCATCTTGCGACGCTGCTGTGCAGCCCCATGGGTGCGCTGCAAGGCCTGGGACAGCGCGAGCTGCTGCCCATTATCAACATGGTTGACGGCGCGGCCTGGCTGGGCCCAGCGCGCGACGTTGCACGTCTGGCGCTGGCGCGCACAAGCCGTTTTGACCGAGTGGTGCTCGCCAATATGAAAGCTGCGCGCATTGTCGAGGTGATTGCCCGTGCCGATCTGTAGGGGACGACGGCCGTGACGGTCAAGATGGAACTTGAACTGGCGTGGCGTATTCAACTCGGCGAGCAAGTGTTTGTGATCGAGCCGCTGCTCTTCAATCTGCTTGAAGCGGTGGAGCAGGGCGGGCATCTGAACTACGCGGCGCGCGTCACCGGTGTCTCTTATCGCCATGCCTGGGGGCTGATGCGAATTTGGGAGGAGCGCTTGAAGCTGCCCTTGCTCGATTTGCAACGGGGACGGGGCGCAAATTTGACCGACAGCGGTCGCGCACTGCTCGCGGCCCGTGCCCAGGCTACCAGCGCGACGCGTTCGTTATTGGAGCGCACCGCCCACAATGCCACCGCGCTGCTCGCGCCTAGCCTCGACGAGGTGCGTGCGACCGTGCGTATGGCTTCCAGCAGCAGCGAATTGATCACGGGTCTGGTGGACCACCTGCGTGCCGCGCACTGGCCGGTGGTGCTCGATATGCTCGGTAGTGACGCGGCCTTGCGGCGTTACCAGCGCGGCGATATCGATCCCGCCGGTTTCCATCTGCCCTTGGGCCCACTCGGTGCGACGGTAGGCACGGCCTTGACGGCGATGTTGGACGACGCGCGCGATCAGATCCTGTTATTGGAATTGCGCTCACTGGGTTTGCTCTCACGGCGCGATCGTGTGCTCGGCGAACTGGATGATCTCACCGCGGACAAAGTGCGTTTTATCAATCGACAACCGGGCTCAGGTACGCGTCTGGTGTTCGACGGTCTGCTCGGACTGCGCGGCATCGCGCCGGGCAGCATCGTCGGCTATCGCAACGAGGAATACACTCACTCGGCGGTTGCCGCGATGGTGGCGAGTGGTGCCGCCGATGCAGGTTTTGCAACGGCCAGCGCAGCGGCCCAGTTTGATTTGGCGTTCAAGCCTTTTGTGCAGGAGCGTTTTTACGTTTGCCTGCGGCGCGATGCGCGCCGCGAGCTGCGTGATGCGGTGAGCACCTATGTGCAGGCTGTCTTGGCGGCCACAGCGCGGCCGCCAGCAGCAAGTGAGATCACGCCCAGCGTGGGAATGTTACGGCGCCTGCATAACCCGCTGTAGGCGCCGTGTAGGCCGGCATCAGTTCAGGATCTTGGCGCAGGAACTCAGGAAATAATCGACATTGGCATCGTTGATGCCGGCCACGTTGATGCGGCTCGAACCAACCATGTAGATGCCGCACTCCTTCTGTAAGCGTGTGACCTGCTCGGGCGAGATACCGAGGAAGGAAAACATGCCGCGCTGATTGCGGATAAAGCTGAAGTCCTGACCGGTGGCGCTGGTGAGACGCTCGGCGAGCAGCGAGCGCAGACCATTGATGCGATCGCGCATCTCGTCGAGCTCTTTCACCCAGGCGACGTTCAGCGCTTCGTCGCCAAGAATGATCTCGACGATCGCGGCGCCATGGGCCGGTGGCATGGAATAGATGGTGCGCACCACGGAATCGAGCTGGCTCTGTACCACGCTGACCGCGGCGGTGTTTTTGGTCACGATCTGCAAGGCGCCGACACGTTCACGATAGAGCCCGAAGTTTTTCGAGTAGGAGCTCGCGACTATCACTTCCGGGCAGGCCTCGGACATGATGCGCACACCCATGGCATCCTCGTCGAGACTGTCGCCCAAGCCTTGATAGGCGAGGTCGATGAAGGGCAGCAGACCGCGTTCATTGCAGAGCTTGGCCACCGCCTGCCATTGCGCTTCTTTCAGATCGACGCCCGATGGGTTGTGGCAGCAGCCGTGTAGCAGCACGAGATCACCGCTGGGGATCTTGGCCAGCGCCGCCAGCATGGCCTCGGCGTTCAAAGCGTGGGTGGTTTTGTCGTAGTAGGCGTAGGTTTCAATCTTGATGCCGGCGCTGCCCAGCAGCGGCACATGATTGGCCC
>JANOXY010000392.1:0-3631 GCA_031418675.1 Pseudomonadota bacterium | reverse complement strand
CGTTCGAAATGTCATTCGGCTCGGCGCGCCAACATGCGATCGAACAGTTTGCGCGACTGCGCAGTCGCGCGCTCAAGGAGCCTGCATGAATCTGAGTTATAGCGCGGCCGAGATTGCCTTTCGCGAGGAGGCCCGGCACTTCATCGCGACGAATTTGCCCGAGTCGATTCGGCATGCGCAGTCCCTGACGCCCAGTGTGTTTGCAGAGCCGGAAATTACCGGCACTTGGCAACGGCTGCTGCACGGTCGCGGCTGGGTAGCCTCCGCCTGGCCCAAGGAATACGGCGGCACCGGCTGGAGCTCAACCGAACGGCTGATCTTCGAGCAGGAATGTGCGCGTGCCGGCGCGCCGCATCTGTTTCCGCTAGGCATACAGATGGTCGGTCCGGTCATTATCGGCTTCGGCACGGAGCAGCAGAAGGCCCATTATTTGCCGCGCATTCTGTCCGGCGAGGATTATTGGTGCCAAGGCTACTCCGAGCCCGGTGCCGGCTCGGATCTGGCGTCGCTCAAGACGCGTGCCGTGCGCGATGGTGATGACTACCTCATCAATGGCAGCAAGATCTGGACGACCCATGCGCATCACGCCAATATGATGTTCGCGCTGGTGCGCACCGGTACGGACGGTAAAGAGTCGGCGCGCAAACAGGACGGCATCAGTTTCATTCTCATCGACATGAAGTCCAAAGGCATCAGCATCCGGCCGATTCGCACCATTGGCGGCGATCACGAAGTCAATCAGGTGTTTTTCGACGACGTCCGCGTACCGGTGGCCAATCGGGTCGGCGACGAGGGCAAGGGCTGGTCGTATGGCAAATATCTGCTTGAGTTCGAGCGCGGAGCCGGCGTCGCCTCGCCCAAATTGCGCGCCCGCCTGAACGCAGTCATCCGCCTCATTGATCTTGAGATTCAGGGCTATTCGTCGACACCGCACGAGAGTCTGTTTGCTGCACGCCTGGCCGAGATCGATGCCGATATCGACGCGTTGGAAATGATGGAGCTCAGCGTCATGTCCGAAGTTGCCAAGGGCAAGAATCCGGGCGTCATGGCGTCGCTCCTCAAGTTGCGGGCCAGCGAGTTGCGCCAGGACCTGACTCGGGTCGCCGTTGAAGTGCTCGGATCGGCAGCGCTCATCTGGGAGCCACGCCGACCGCTCTATGAGATCGAGGGCGAAGGCCTGCTGCCGGAGATTGCCATGACGGTGACGGCGGAGCATTTGAACAGCAGGGCGCAGACCATTTTCGGAGGGACTTCGGAAGTGCAGCGCGAGATCATCGCGAAGGTGATGCTTGGTCTGTAGGGGCTGGTGATAGTCGCGAAGTGGCCGACAGTGCCCAGCGTGATTAGCGCGCCTGCAAGGAAACCGCGCGCCTTTCAGCTCGTGGAATTGTGCTTGGGCTAAGAATGGCTGCCTAGGCCATCAGGCTGATTGCGAGATGCCTCGTTGCGTCTGACACTACGGCTTCGAAGCTTCGGAGCGTGCGGTGGCGAGAGTCGAGACAGTGGCGGTTCCCGAGACCCCGGCATTGACCTATGGCGGCCGAGTGCCGAGAACGACAACGGCCAGCGCGGTCCGTACGTCGACCTTGGGGCAAATAGCCGCGCAGGCGGCTCGCGAGGACGCGGCCTATTCAGGCAATGCGAGCTTGAAGGGCGAGTTCATCGATGGCGCGGAGCCGGCCGAGCGCGCCGCCAAGTTGGCCACTGGGGCTGACACTGGGGCCGCCACCCAAGTCACCACCATGGCCACCGCCTCGGTCGCCACCAAAGCCGCTTCAGCGCCGACAGTAGCGCTCAGAGCGCTCGAAGAAGCAAGCCTCACGGTTGAACGCCGTAGCGCCGCCCAGCGCTTCGAGCAGGCGGTCTCTGACGCGATGAGCGCCTCACCGTCCGGCGATATTAACGGTGGCACGCCGCTACCCGCCGGTTGGGTCGCCCGCTGGGTGCCCGAACAAACGCTGAGTACGGGTGATAACGAATCGTTGCTCATCAGCACCATCCCCGCGCACTGGCAGGCAGTTTTCGATATCGAGTCCTTTACACGCGGGTATCTGGCCAGTGCGGAGGGTGCTGCATTCACACGGGTCTTCGGCAACGATCTTCGAGTCTACGATTGGCAGCAGTTTGGCCTGTCGGACAGTATCGATAGTCCACGCCGTCAGTGGGAGCCGCGCAGCGCCCTGACCTTGGGCGATCCAAGCGCAGGCGGATGGATCATCGCTGAACCCTGGGGAGGCGGTTATCAGAGTGGCGGCTATCAATTGCTGCGCAGCCAATGGAGCGGCGATCACCCGATCGCCGTGTACGGTGACCCGTTTCGAATCGAGATCCCGGTCGCCGCGATTCCGGTGTACCGACCCAGCGAAGTGACCGCAAGCGCCGGACCGGCACCCAGCGCCAGCGCCGACGAACTCAGGGCGATCGATCTGGCGCTGACCGATCCGCTGAATGTGGCGCTCATGAACACCTTGATGCCCGCCAGCGTCGTGCTGGATTCGCCGCTGGCGCGCAATCTGATCGAGCGCTATGGCCTGGAGCGCACGATGCGCATCAGCCAGCTCGAGGCCGCACACGAGCGGCTGCGCGAGCGATTCGCGGTTGACCTAGGTACTGCGGCAAGACTGGGTACCACCGGCAGCGGTGTCAGCGGGGACGCAGCGCTCGCGGTCTGGCCAGAGGGTTCGGTCTCGCTAGATAGTGCGGTCTCGCCAGGGGATGCAGTCACACCCGGTTGGCGCTGGGTCACCGCCAACGTGGCCACTTCCTCCGACGAGGCCGGTCCCCATTTCGGCACTGTGCAGAGTTGGGCGTTCGATTCGGTCGCGTTCACCCGCTGGTACGCCGAGCAGCCAAGTATTGTGAATCAGGCATTCGCGCAGTTCTACACCGACGGCCAGGGCAACGTGCTGACGCTCGCCGATGGCTGGGTGACGGTGGCCGTCAACGCGGGCGATGTGGTCGACCCGAATGCGGTGCAGTTCAATCCGGTGGGCGGTTTGGTGACGCCCGCGAGTAACCGGCAAGCCGAAGCCGACTGGTTCGACCTCGCATTCGGTGTGGCTACCGTCGCGGCCATCGTCTATATGTCCATCTACATTGGCCCGGTGGTGGCCGAGTTCGCAGGGCTGACCGTAGCGGGGGCCGGCACCGCGCTGTCGGGACCCGGGGTGGTGCTCGCCGGTGCGACTTCAGCCGGACTCAGCGCCACCTTCAACGGCTTTGCACACGATAACCTGAGTTTACGCAGCGTCTTGCGGGCCATTCTGTCCGGTGCGCTGAGCGCCGGCATCGCACAGATTCCACTGGGCGATGCCGGCCCCCTCGCCAAGCTGGGACTCGACGCCGAGGGCGGCGTGCAATTCGTGCAGCGGCTGGGCTCGCTGGTCGCTCAGGCGGGGCTGCGCGGGGTGCTGACCGAAGCGCTGGGGGGTGACTTTAGCGACGGCTTCAAGCAAGCCGCGCTGCAGTGGCTGGCCGGCAAGCTGTCGCGCGGGATCGAAGGGCTGATCACCGATCTGAAACTCACCGGACAGGAGGCCAGCTCGGTGCGAATGATAGGACAGCTTATCGCCAGAGCCACCCGAGTCGCCAGCACGCCCGGGCACGATATGCAGGCCGTGGCGCAGGACTG
>JANOXY010000391.1:0-1610 GCA_031418675.1 Pseudomonadota bacterium | reverse complement strand
CCAAGCGCTGGGCAAACATTGGTTGTCACCGAACAACCGTGTTTTGCAGGCCTGGGCACGCGGTGCCGTGATCGTGGCGCTGGTGTATCTCGGCGCTGGCTGGCGCGGTCTCGGTGTGTGGTTTGTCGCCGCGTGTTTTTCGAAATACATCCTCGAAGGGCTGAATTTCTTTTCCCACTACGGGCTGATCCGACTGCCCAATGCCAAGGTCACGACTCGCAATACTTTTTCGAGTATCAACCCGCTGAGCAATCACTTCACGTTCAATCTAGGGCGGCATGGATCCCATCATGAGCACGATACGCCCTATTACCTTTTCCACTACAAGGACATGCCCCTCGCGCCCTACGGTTATCTGACCATGACCCTGGTGTCGTGGATCCCGCCACTGTTCTGGAAACTCATGATCCCGATGCTGAAGGAGTGGGATGGCAAGTGGGCCACGGCGGAGGAGCTCAAAGTTATTGCTGAGCACAATCGTGAATCGGGCGTTGCAGCCTTGAGCAATGTCGGGTCGGGGTCGCCGTCGCTGGCCTGAAGCCGCTGATCGCGCCATAACATCAGTCCGAATAGCGCGCGCCGCGCCGGAACGCTAGATCCAAGCGCGTACGCGCGCCGCCGTCCACGTCATGCCTGGGGAGGAGAATGACCATGTTCGTCGCGACCAAAGACAAAGTACTGCCGACTGCGATGGTTGGCTCGTTTCCTAAGCCCGGCTGGTTCAATCAGAATCTCCATGGCCGACCTTTTAAGGTTGCCATGGGTGACTCCACCTACCGCGAGCAATACCTCGACGCGGTCGCCTGTTATCTCAGTGAACAGGAGCGGGCCGGCCTCGACATCCTGGTTGATGGCGACACGCGCTTCGATCTGGAAGTGGGTGGTCGCTCATGGTTTTTCTACACGCTGGAACGTTTGAACGGCATCAGCGGCTTCCGCGACAGTTCCCATTTCCTCGACTACGGCGACATGAAACCGGGCCATATCCTCTACGAAGTGCAGGAGTCCTGGCATCCGCCGGCCGTCACCGACAAGATCACCCGCGGGCCGCTGCATTTTTCTGCCATCTGGAAGACCGCCCAGAAGATGAGTGCACGACCGGTCAAGTTCGGATCGATTTGTGCGACCTGCCTGCCGATGATGTTGTGGAACGAATATTACGAGACCGAGCGCGACATGGTCATGGACATCGCGGTGGCGATGAATGAAGAGTATCGCGAGCTGGCCGACGCCGGCTGCCCCGTCATTCAGATCGAAGAGCCCGTGCATCACTTCAACTGCAATGCACTGCCACCGTGCACGGACAAGGATCTGGAGTTCTACACCGAAGCCTTCAATCGTCAGGTCAAGGGTGTTAATACCGAAATCTGGGCCCATACCTGTTGGGGTAATCCCAATCAGCAGAGCTTCTACTGGGAGCGCCCGAGTTATGAGCGACCCTTGCCCTATTTCCTGGCGATGGATTGCGATGTGCTAATGCTTGAAGGTGGCAGCAATCAGGCGCGTGACATCGCCTTGCTCAAACATCACAAGACCGACAAGAAGATCGGAATCGGTGTGGTCGATCACACGCGCACCACGGTCGAGTCGCCAGAACAGGTGGCCACCAC
>JANOXY010000390.1:0-11841 GCA_031418675.1 Pseudomonadota bacterium | reverse complement strand
GGGCACGTTCAACTACAGCTGTCCGTGGTACACGATTACCGACGGCTACGTGCGACCACAACCGACAGCTAAACCCTGCCCACCGATCGCCAACGCAGGCGTTTCGGAAGACGCCAAGGAGCTGGTCGCCCGCTGCTGTGACTGGGCATTTATCAGCCCGCCCTCGGTAGCGGCCGCGCCGGCCGTGGTCGCTGACATCAAGGCCCGTGCGCAGCGCCAAGGGCGCAGTGTGCAATGTGCCTGTTATCCGTTTGTACTGTGGCGTGACACCGAACAGGAGGCCCAGGATGAACGACGCCGTATCCTCGAGCAAATGGACCGCGTTGCTGTCGACAATTGGTCCGGTGGACTTTTGTCTCAGAGTGGCTCGTTCGATAATTTTACGGCGGAGATGTATGCCTTCGGCGGTGGTGCACTGCCTGTGGTCGGCAGTCGCGAACAGGTCGCTGAACAGTTGAAGGCCTTATACGACGGCGGCATGGACGGCTTTTTGATGGTCATGCTCGACTACTACCAGGATACGCTCAGGTTCGAACGTGAAATCCTGCCGCTGCTTAGACAGATGGGTGTATGGTCAGGACCGTGATCGATACCTCGCCGCAAGGTGCTGCTTAACTGATTGCGCACGCCGACCGTAGCGCGCTGCTCGAAGTTATGGATGTTGAAGAGGTGCCCCGATTGGGCACCTCATGGGTGTGGGTCAGTCGCGATGGGTCGCCGAGCGGCGCGCGCCGAAGCCCGCTATGCCCCCAAGCGCCATGCCCAGCAGCGCAAGCGCGCCCGGTAAGGGTACCGCCGTCACCGCTACGTTATTCAAACTGAACACCATGTCGGTAAAGTCGCCGGGATTACCCACGTTCGGATTGGGAAGATCTTCGAACGCCACCTTCACGCGCAACGCTCCCGCGTTAAACGGGTCAACAAAAGCGTCGTCCACCAGCGCATGAATCGCGCCGTCGGGATTACTGGTGCCTGCACCCGTGAAGTAGTCGATGGTCTCCGTGCCATTATCGCTGGCGATCTTGAAGACCAGTTCGGTGCCGGTGGCAAATTGCCCGAGGTTGAACTGACTGGTGCCGGGTACCGAAACATGGTTGTTGAATATCACGTCGGGATTCGACGGCATCACCAGCAACAGCTGGTTGGTGTAGCCCGCACCGGCGCCATCGAGGTAGGTCAGGGTGACATCGGTATTGGCGTCGATCACGGTCAGGCGGCCACCCGCCAGCACGGCTGCCTGAGCAATGTCTGGGGCGCCGGCCAGGGCAGCAATGGTGCAGACAACAAGCGACAGTTTGTTTTGCATGGCGGAATTCCTTGGTGTTGTAGCGATATCCGCCCGCAAGTCTAAGCGAGCTGCGCGCCAAGCGGCCATACGACGGGCCGTGATGGAGCTCACAGGTTCAGGCAGGTGACAAGAGGGCAGACTTCGTTCGGCGACCCATCGTGAGGGCCAGCCACGGTGTCCCGCAGCAGACCGCGGGACCTGGCTACGCGCGAGTCAGCGCACAGCTCAAGCTAGAGCGCTGCGCTGAGCTGCTTGATCGCGTGGTTCAAGATGCGGTCGTTATCGCTGTAGTCGACTGGACAATCGATCAAGTGCACACCTTCGCCGGCCAGGCAGGCCGCCAGCAAGGGCCCCAGTTCAGCGGCCGATGCGACGCGGTGGCCAAAGCCGCCATAACTTTCGACGTAGCGTACAAAATCCGGGTTGCCATAGGTCAGGCCCCAATCAGCAAAGCCCATATTGGCTTGTTTCCAGCGGATCATGCCGTAGGCATCGTCGCGCAGAATGACAACCACGAGATGCATGTTCAAACGCACCGCGGTTTCGAGTTCCTGGCTGTTCATCATGAATCCGCCGTCACCGCAGATGGCCATGATCTTGCGCTGCGGATAGACCAGTCGCGCTGCCATCGCCGACGGCAAGCCGGCGCCCATGGTGGCGAGTGCGTTGTCGAGCAACACCGAATTTGGCACGTGCGCCTTGTAGTTGCGCGCAAACCATAGTTTGTATACGCCGTTGTCCAACGCAATGATGCCATCGGAAGGCATTGCTCGACGGACTTCAGCGACCAGCCGCTGGGGATAGATGGGAAAACGATCATCGTCGGCGCCCAGCAACAGGTTGGCCTCAGCCGCATTGCGAATCATATCAACGCGCGCAAAATCCCAATGGCGCTGGGCCGAGATTGATTGTTTGATCTGCCAGATGGCGTTGGCGATATCACCCACCACTTCTATCTGAGGGAAATAAACCGGGTCGACCTCCGCCGACCGAAAATTCACGTGGATGACTTCCGAGCCACCAGGCTTCATAAAAAACGGTGGCTTCTCGATCACGTCGTGACCGACATTGACGATCACATCCGCGCTTTCGATCGCCCGATGCACGAAGTCACCGGCCGACAACGCGGCGTTGCCAACAAATTGCGGATGACGCTCATCTATCACACCCTTGCCGAGCTGGGTCGTGACAAATGGCATGCCGGTGTGCTCGATGAATTGCAGCAACATGCGCGACGTGGTTTTACGATTAGCGCCTGCACCGACGATGAGTATCGGCGTGCGGGCCTTTTCGAGACGATTGACCGCGAGTCGGATGGTTTTGTCTTCCGGTACGGCACGCCGCACGATACTGCGTGGGATCGGCAAGGTATCGGTTTCTTCCTCGGCGATGTCTTCGGGAAACTCCAGATGTACCGCGCCTGGTTTTTCTTCCTCCGCCAAGCGGAATGATTCGCGCACCCGCGACGCGATGTTATCGGCCGAGGCTATCTGGTGGGTGTATTTTGTGATGGGCCGCATCATGTCGACCACATCGATAATCTGAAAGCGACCCTGTTTAGACGACTTGATCGGTTTCTGGCCCGTGATCATCATCATTGGCATGCCGCCCAGCTGGGCATAGGCAGCCGCCGTGACGAAGTTGGTGGCGCCGGGGCCGAGGGTCGACAAACACACCCCGGCGTGACCGGTCAGTCGCCCGTAGGTGGCGGCCATGAAACCCGCCGCCTGTTCGTGGCGCGTGAGGATGAGTCGGATCTGGTCCGAGCGCGACAGTGCGTCAAGGAAGGCCAGATTCTCTTCACCAGGGATGCCAAATATGTACTGCACGCCCTCCAGTTCGAGGGCTTTGACAAAAAGATCAGATGCATTCATGGGTGTACCAGCGCAAGCTTGAGTCGTGTGGTGACGTTTGGTTTGGACCTAGCGGTTGCGCCCAACCACGCAGGTCGGGCTCGGTGTGGTCGGCCGCTATCAACACGCTCACGTCTGCCGTCGGGCGATGCCATCACCCCTGAGATGCTCTATCGGCCGATGTCGCCTGCGGCTGTTGCACGCAGCGCCTTAGCGGCTTTCCACCACCTTGAGCGGCGCACCGCGGCCGATCCCGAGGCACTCAGCGGCGTTCTGTTGCGCACGCGCGATCTCGAGCACGCCAAACGAGTTGATTAGGGCCAGGAGATCACCGGGCGCCACATCGCCGTAGGTACGGCGGACCACGATATCGTGACCACCCGCTTGAACGACCGGAGCGCGAAATGCATCGAGCGCCGCGCGCTCGATGTTAGAAATGAGATTGCCGAAGTGGTCGGTGGTGATGATCATGCCCGTCAGTTGATCCCCGCGTCGGGTCGGTGGCTCGATGATCGATGGCACATAGTCGCGCGTCACTACGCCAACGGAATGCGGCTCGAGCCGACCGGCCGCGAGGCCCGCCACCAGCGGCGCAAAAACATCGCGGCCATGGAAGGTTGCGCTGATGTCGCTCAAGGCATTGGCCTCGATGACGTCCTCGCGGATGTGATAGGCGGCGGCCTTGGATTTTTCGATCACTTCCGCCAGCAGGCCATTGTCCGGGGCCAGGAACGCGTGTCCATCGCCAACCGCAAGCAGCATACTGCGATCGGTGCCAACCCCGGGGTCGACCACCGCCAGGTGCACCGTGCCGGCTGGGAAGTAATGGTAGGATCGCGCAATCCAGAAGCCGGCCTCTGCCGGCCAATGCACATAAGCTTCATGGGTGAGATCAATGATGCGCGCCGCCGGAAAGCGGCTCAGGATCACGCCCTTCATGGTGCCGACAAATGGCCCACGATGGCCGAAGTCGGTAGTCACGGTGATGACACCACTTGGCTTGAAATGTTTGCTCATCACGCCCCCATTGCGGTCCTAACGCCGCACGGTCATTGTCAGGGCTGGTGCTGCCACCACGCAATGACATCGCCATGCGCAACAGCACAGTGAACAGTACCGACGATCCACGCCGCGACTGGGAACGCATCGCGTGCCCGGTCTGCGCTGGTGATGAGTTTCGCCATCTATTCGATAAGGCCGGCGAACCTTTTGTACGTTGTTTTGCCTGCGGTCTCACCCTGATCAATCCGCGGCCACCGTTTGCACAAATTCGCGAGCATTACGATGCCGCCTACAGCGCCGGTTACACGCGCAAAGCAGCAGCCAAACTGGTCCGGGCGCGTAAACGCGTGGCGCGTATCGGCCATGTCGGCGGACGCTGGCTGGATGTGGGTTGTTCAGCCGGTTTTATGGTCAAGGCCGCCGCCGAAGCGGGCTTTGAGGCCTGGGGCGTGGATATCGAAGCCGAGGGCATTACCTATGGCCGCGATACCCTCGGTCTCACGCGCCTGGCCTGTGGTGTTCTGGAAGACCAACACTATCCCTACCAGCACTTCGACGTCATTTCGGCTTACGACGTTATCGAACATGTGCCCGACTTAAATCGTTTTGTCGCCGAGCTGGCGCGGATCCTCGCACCGCAAGGTGTGATCGATATCGGCACGCCGGACATTGGCCATTGGCGCGTGCCGCGTTCGCTCTCGCAGTGGAACGAATTAAAGCCCTCGGAGCACCTCTACTACTTTAATCGCCAAACCCTGGGCCGCCTGCTGGCGCGCCACGGTCTGCGCATCGTGCGTAAGCGCCTGGCCTTGAAACCCGGACTCAAGGTGCTCGTCGCGCACGCATGAGCAATACCATCGCCGTGCCTCTATGGCTGCTGCTGGTGTTGCTCGGCACCGCCACTTGGCTGGTATTGGAACGCATACTGGTGCCTAGCGTGCGCTGGTTGTTTCGTCGCAAGCTCAATCAGGCCATCGACGAAATGAACCGCCGCCTGCGTCTTGAGCTGCCGCCGTTCAAACTCAATCGCCGCCAAGTCTTGATCGACCGACTGATCTACGACCCGCAGGTGCTGGAAGTTGCCCACCAGTGGTCGCAGGAACACCATGTACCGCCAGCGATCGCGGTGGAACGAGTGCGACGTTATGCGACGGAGATCTGCCCCTCCTTCAACGCCTATATGTATTTCCGCGTCGGCAACGCCTTGGCGCGTGGCCTGGTGCGCCTTTTGTATTGGGTGCGGGTGGCTTATGCCGACAAACAGGCCTTTCTCGCTATCGCGCCCCGCTCTAGCCTGGTGTTTGTCATCAATCATCGCTCCAACATGGACTATCTGCTGGCGTCTTATATGGCAGTACACCACGCCGCGCTCAGCTACGCAGTGGGGGAATGGGCGCGGGTATGGCCCATCCAACAATTGATCCGCTCCATGGGCGCCTACTTTGTACGCCGCAACTCCGGCGACGAGCTATATCGCAAGGTGCTCGCCCGCTATGTGCAGATGGCGGTCGAGGGCGGCATCGTGCAGGCGGTCTTTCCCGAGGGCGGCTTGAGTCGTGATGGTCATCTGCGGTCGCCCAAACTCGGGCTCATCGACTATATGGTGCGTAGCTTCGACGTCCAGCAAGAGCGCGACATCGTATTCATTCCGGTCGGCGTGAATTACGACCGCGTCCTGGAGGACCGCAGCTTGCTGCTGTCGGCGAGCGATGACTACATTCCACCCGGCGCGCTCACCGCGATGCGCAACACACTGAGCTTCGTGGCCAAGAATGTACTACTGCGTTTACGCAACGAATGGCGTCGCTTTGGTTATGCAGCGGTGCAATTCGGTGCGCCGCTGTCTTTACGGGCGTACTGTCTGACAAACAGTATCGATTTTCGCGCCGGCAGCGCCACCGCGCGCCATGCCCAGGTGACGACGCTGGCTGAGCGGCTGTTGGCTGCGGTCGCGGAGAATATTCCCGTGCTGTCGGTGCCTTTGATTGCTTACACGTTGTGTGCCGATCCCACACGCCGCTACAGCGTGCTTGAACTGAAGGCAGCGCTGCAGGCCCGACTCGATAGCCTGCGCCGCGACGGCCAACGGTATTCGTTTTATGAAGCCGCCAGCAGTTACGCTATTGATAACGCCATCGCCATGATGACGGTGCGACGCTTGTTGCTGGAAGAAGGTGCCCTTTACTGTCTCAACCCCGCCGAGCGCCACTTACTTGATTATTACGCCCATTCGATAGCGCATCTGTTCAACACGCACGCGCTGCGTGTGTGAAACAAGGCTCGCGATTCGCGACCGCCGTAGGCAGTGGGCATGGCAAGCGCTGGGGGTGAGGATTGTGCAGGACCGTGTCATGATCGCCATACCATGACACCGTCACCGAACAAGCCGCTGTTAGCACCCGGTCCCAATCGCTCACCGGCGCGCGGCACGGTTCCGATCCAAGCCTTCTTCTTCGACACCTATGGCACCGTTTGTGATTTTTTTCAGCCATTCAAACGTGCGCTCGACGCGCTCGCCCTCCGTCAGGGTGTAACGCGTGACACGGCGGCGCTGGCGATCGCATGGCGCAATGCTTACATGCGCTCGGTGGGCCGGCGGGTGGCGGCAGATTTACCCTTTTGTGCGCTCCGCTCGCTGCAACGCGACGATCTCGCCACGCTGCTGATGGCGCACTTTCCACATCCACTCGATGATCAGCAGCTCGATGAAATGAACGCAACCTGGCGCAAGCTCGATGCCTGGCCCGATAGCGTGGCCGGACTCCTTGCCATCAAACAGCGCGCCATCATCGCACCCCTCTCGAATGGCAATTTCGACGACATGGTCATGCTCGCCCGCCACGCTGGGCTGCCCTGGGATGTGATCGTCGGCTCGTCCCTGGCGCGCGCCTACAAGCCCCACCCGGATATCTATTTGAAGTCGGTTGCGGCCTTGAACCTCGAACCGGCGCAGGTCTGCATGGTTGCCGCCCATCAAGGTGATCTGCACCATGCCGCCAGCCATGGCATGCAGACCGCGTTTGTCACGCGACCGTTGGAGTTCGGTGGCCCGACACGGCCACCGGTACTTGAAGCAGGCGTCGACTATTCAGGCGCCGCCGAGATCCATGCCGACCTTGAATGGAGCTATATCGCGCAGGATTTGCTCGATCTGGCCGTACAGCACGCTGCGACATAAGTTACGTCATCGCGCACGCGTCGACGCACAGAAAACACTCGACAATGGCTGACCTCAAACACTCAGTGGCACTGACGGCACTGCGCATCGCTGGCCATGTCGCACTCGAACGCTTGCATCCAGTGCCGGCACTTGCAGCCACCGATGTACCGAGCTCCGTCGCCACCTTGACCCCCGACTGGTGGACGGCGGTGATGTGCGCGAACCAGCCCCGCGCCAAGGTCTTGGCCTTCAGCATCCTCGGCGCGTCGGCCGGTACCCATCAACGGCACCGTTTTGTACTCACCTACAACGACGCCGGGCGCGCGGCGGGTCTACCGTTTTCAGTGTTCACCAAGAGTCTGCCCAATGTCATGACACGCATGATCGGTGGCTACAACGGCACGGCACGCGCCGAAGGGCGCTTTTATCGTGAACTGCGCCCGGTTTTGAACATTGAATCTCCGCTGGGCTATCACAGTGTTTTCGACCGCCGCAGTCTGGCTGGCATCAACGTGCTGGAAGATGTCGCCGCAACCCGCGCTGCGCGCTTTTGTGATGCAGACACCTATGTCACGCGCGAGATGGCCGAGAGCATGGTCGATTTGCTGGCCCAGCTGCACGCCCATGCTTATGCCGACGCGCGGCTGGACCGCGAATGGCGCTGGTTAGCGAATTTTGCCGACTGGTTCGAGATCGGTGCGCGCAAGATGGGCACCGAGCGCTATACCAGCCAGGCGATACGACGCATGGCGGATCGGCTGCCGGCAGCACTGGTTAAAAAAGCGGACCAGATCTGGCCGGCGACGATCGCCGCCTGTGCCATCCATCGACACGGGCCCCGCAGTGTTTTGCATTCCGATGTGCATATCGGCAACTGGTACCGGCACGGTAACGGTGCGATGGGCCTGTTCGACTGGCAGTGTGTGGCCCAGGGCCATTGGTCGCGAGACGTCGCGTACGCACTGTCGGCTGCCCTCACCGTCGAAGATCGGCGCGCCTGGGAGCGGGCTTTACTGGCGCGTTATCTCGAAACGCTAAGCACAATCGCCGATGTTTATATCAACACCAACGATGCCTGGGATCACTACCGCCGCCAAATGCTGCATGCACTGTGGATGTGGACCATCACGCTGTGCCATTCACGCTGGTTGCCGGCCATGCAACCGGTCGCCACCTCGATGGCGATGATCGAGCGCATTGCTACCGCCGTCGACGATTTGGATAGCTTGAGTGTTACTGCACGTGGCTGAATGAGCGACACATGCGCTTATGCGCACTGACGCGCGGCCGCTGGCAGTTGGCGGTGCACCCTATCGCAGATCAAACAAACCTTCTCCAGCCTGCGCCTCAGGTACCCAGCTCGACCCGCCCTGGGTACCAGGTGGCCTCACGCTTCTGGGCAAAGCTGGCCAAACCTTCGGCCGCCTCGGCGCTGCGACGCTTAGTGGCGTGCTCATCCACCAGGCGCGAAAATTCTTCATCATCGGGCAGACCACGCGCGCAACGCAGTGCGCTCAATTTGCTCAATGCCTGGGCCTGCGGACCGACTTTGAGCAGCGCATCGATAATCGGCGCGGCGTAGGCATCGAGTTGGCCCGGCTGACACACTTCGTGTACCAGGCCCAGCACTTCCGCACGGCGCGCATCAAAACGCTCACAAGACAGCGCATAACGCCGCACATTACGAATGCCCATGGCCGCCACCAGTTGCGGAAAAATGATGGTCGCCGCCATACCCCAGCGCGCTTCGCTGATCGCAAAACTCGCACCGCGTTCGGCCACGACGATATCGCAAGATGCCACGAGGCCCGTGCCGCCACCAACACAGAAACCATGTACCAGGGCCAAGGTCGGTTTGGGCAACACATTCAAGCTGCGCATCGCTGTGGCCGTGGCCAGGGACGCCGCGTGGTTGGCGGCCTCATCCATGACCGCGACCTGTTGCAACCAAGTCAGATCGGCACCTGCCTGGAAATGCGCGCCACTACCCCGAATGACGACCAAGCGCACTTGTGGATCGCTAGCGAGCGTGCCGCAAAGCACGGTCAAGGCCTGCAACATATCGGCGTTATAGGCGTTGTTCACTGCCGGTCGGTTCAAGGTCACGGTGGCGACACCACGACCATCGGTAGCACAGAGGATGACGGGCTCGGTCACGGACGGTTCTCCCACTTCAGGTGAGCGTGACGCTGTTCAAGCGCGGGACGCTGCTGAAAATTATCGACGACTGCTGACCGCCGTCACGTCTTTACACACCGGCGCGGCGCGGTTTTATCGGGGCGACGGCGGGGCACTGCATAGTGCGCGAAAGCCCGCCGCCAGAAACGGCACCATGCGCGCATGGATGGCGTCGAGATCGGTGGCCTTGAAGCGGCCACCGGACAACGAGTCTACCCGACCCGTCTCAGCGAAGGTGATGGTCATCGCACCGAGTAGAAAATAAAAACACCAGTGCAGGTCTTCTTCACGCGTTTGCGGAAAGATTCTCTGGATGCGCGCGATGAAAACCCGCGCAACCGCATCGAACTCCGCGGCCAGAATGTCGGGTGTCCAGCGCGGCGAGTTGGCAATTTGCGCAATTACCCGTGCGTAATTTTTCCAGCCGGGCCCACCGCGTTGACTGCGTTCGAGAAAGGGGGCGGTAAAGGCGTGGAGAATTTCTTCGATGCTGGCGTCGGCAGCCAGATTTTCCAGTAAGTCGAAACGTTGTGCGTTCAGCGCTTGCGCACGGCGGCGCACCACGGCGCGGAACAATTCGAGCTTGGGCCCGAAGTGGTAGTTGGCCAGGGCCAGTTCTACCCCCGCCTCGCGGGTGATTTGCCGCAGCGACACACCATCGAAACCAAACTCGGCGAATAATTTTTCTGCCGCATCGAGGATGCGTTCGGCGGTGCCACTGTGGCCTTTATCGATAGGTTTAGGAGCTTTGCTTGCCAAGACGCGGACCGATAGTTTAGTTTTGAACGCTCGTTCAATTATTCGCGACTAGCGGTGCCCCCACAAGCGGCGCGCCGGCCACCCTGGGGAGACAGCTTTGAGTTCCTACCTATGCGGCCTCGATATCGGAGGCACGTTCACCGATTGTGTGTTGATGGATGAAAGCGGCCAGATCACCATCGCCAAAGCACCCTCGACGCCCGCCAATTTTGCCGAGGGTGTGATTGAGGCCATCTCACGGGCGGCGACCAAGATCGGCCTGAACTTGCCGCAACTACTGGATGCAATCACGGTGCTGGCCCACGGCACGACCGTCGGCACCAATACCATCATCCAACGCCGGGGTGCCAAGGTCGGCCTCATTACTACCAAGGGTCACAACGACGTCATTCATATCATGCGTGGCTCGCGCGGTCTGGCGGGCGGCGACATCAAACTCATTGTGCACATTCCCGAGAGTTCCAAACCTGAGCCGCTGATCCCCAAACGTCTGATCCGTGGTGTCTCGGAACGCGTGGACTGCTTCGGCAAGGTGGTGGTTGAACTCAATGAAGACGAAGCGCGCCAGGCCATCATCGAGCTGCGTGATGCCGGCTGCGAAGCGCTCGCGATCTGTACCTTGTGGTCCTTCCTTGAACCGAAGCACGAGCTGCGTATCAAGCAACTCGCGCAAGAACTGGCACCCGATCTCTACATTACCTGTTCGAGCGAACTGGCACCCAAGTGGGGGGAGTACGAGCGCACCACGGCCGTGGCCTTGAATGCTTATATCGGCCCGATCACGGTCGGCTATGTCACGCGCCTCGACCAGCAATTAAAAGCCACTGGCTTGAAGCCACCGCTGCAGATCACCCAATGCGCAGGTGGCACGATCACCGTGCGCAAAGCTCAACAAGCACCTTTGCTGACGCTCGACTCCGGCCCTGTTGCGGGTGTTACCGGCTCGGTGTTTTTAGGCGATTTGATGGACACGCCCAATATCATCACCACCGATCTTGGCGGTACTTCCTTCGACGTGGGTGTGATCCACAACGGCGCACCCATCGTGACCTACAAGAGTCTCGTGCGTCAGTACGAATACTTCCTGCCCAAGGTCGATGTGCACACCTTGGGCACCGGTGGTGGCAGCAAGGTGCGGGTAGACAAGGTCACTCGCTCGTTGCGTGTTGGCCCCGACAGCGCCGGTGCCGATCCGGGACCGGTGTGTTACGGCAAAGGCGGCACGGTACCGACCACCACCGACGCCGATCTGATCCTCGGTTACCTCGACCCGGACAATTACGCCGGCGGCACCATGAAGCTCGACCGTGCTGCGGCGGCTGCCGCTTTGCAGTTACTCGCCGATGAAATTGGCATGGACCTCTACGAATTCGCCAGCGGGGTCGCCACCATTGCCGAATTCCAGATGGCGGATCTGATCCGCAAGATGACGGTTACCAAAGGACTCGACCCCCGTGAATTTGTGGTCTATGCCTTTGGTGGTGCCGGCCCGGTGCATATGGGCGTGGCAGCGCGTGAACTGGGGGTGGCCAAGGTCATCGTGCCCCAGGGTGACGCGGCCGCGGTGTGGTGTGCGTTTGGCGCGGCCTCGGCCGACATCC
>JANOXY010000389.1:0-12395 GCA_031418675.1 Pseudomonadota bacterium | reverse complement strand
CATCTGCTCACCCACACGTCGGGCTATTCCTACGACCTGTTCAATGCGCGGGTCGGCAACTATATGCAGTATCACCAGCTGCCTTCGATCACGACGTGCAAGTTTGATTCCTTGAAAGCGCCGCTGGTATTCGACCCGGGTGAGAAGTGGGAATACGGCATTGGCATTGATTGGGTAGGACGCATCGTCGAAATCGTCAGCGGCCAGACGCTTGCTGCCTATCTGGAACAGCACTTCTTCGCGCCGCTGGCGATGGGCGACACCGGCTTTGTGCTGCGTCCCGATATGCAAGCGCGCCTGGTGCAAGCAGCAGCGCGCACACCCGATGGTGTGTTGTCGCCGATGGAATTCGAGTTCCCGTCCGATGCTGATTTCCACATGGGCGGCGGTGGTCTGTATTCCACCGGCCAGGACTATCTGCGTTTTACGCGCATGATCCTGGGCGAGGGCAGCCTGGAAGGCAGACGCGTTTTAAAACCACAAACGGTCAAGCTCATGGGCCAGAACGCCATTGGTGATCTCGCCGTGCCACCCTTTGTGAGTGACAACCCGGCGATGGCTTTGTCGGCTGATTTGTTCCCTGGACAGATTGCGCGCTGGGGCCTGTCGTTTGTGATCAACACCGAAGATATTCCCGGTTGCCGTGCCGCCAATAGCCTGGCCTGGGCCGGCGTGCACAATACCTTTTACTGGATTGATCCAAGCCGCCAACTGACGGCGGTGCTGATGATGCAATTGCTGCCGGCCAACGATCCCCAGGTGCTGAGCACCTTGATCGGTTATGAGCAGGGCTTATACGCAGCGCGTAAGTAGATAGCCGGCGCGCGCGCCGAGCTCACGCAGGGACCGATGGAAATGTCGATCACGAACAACAGCGTTGGTGTGTTTTTGTATCCGGATAATTTTTCCGGTCCCGAACTTGCCGAGACTGCGCAGCGTATCGAAGCCTTGGGCTACCAGTCGATCTGGTATCCCGAGGTTTATTACTACGAAAGTTTTACGCTCGGTGGCTTTCTCTTGAGCCACACCCAAGACATCACCATCGCCAGTGGCATTGCCAATATCTACGGGCGGGATCCCATGACCTGCGTGCAAAGCGGTCGCAGTCTGCGTTCTTTTTATGGTGATCGATTCGTGATGGGCCTGGGTGTGTCCCATGAATCCATCGTGAGCGATGCCCATGGCCATGTTTACGGCAAACCGCTCACCACCATGCGCAATTATCTCGACGCCATGGATCGTGCGCGACCGCATTTACGCGGCGAAGATCCGCCGATGGTCATCGGCGCGCTGGGTTGGAAAATGATCGCGCTTGCCGGTGAACGCACCCATGGTGCGCATCCCTTCAACTCGCCCCCTGAACACACCCGCCGCACGCGCGAAATCATCGGCCCGGATAAATGGCTGTGCACGGCCCAGCACGTGATCTGGACTACCGATGCCACCGCGGCGCGTGCCGCCGCGCGCAAGGCCCTGGAGTTCTATTTCATTACACCCAATCATTTCAAGAACTGGTTGCGACTGGGTTACACGGAAAAAGATCTGGAACATGGCGGCAGCGATCGTCTGATCGATGCACTGGTTGTTTATGGTACCGAGACCCAGATCCGTGAGCGTGTGCAGCAGCACTTTGATGCTGGTGCGACCCAGGTCATCTTGAACACAATTCGCCTGCTGCCACCCGACGAAACGCCGAAGATTCTGGCGGCAGGCGTGAATTACCAATCAATTCCTGACTGGCAGGCCTTAGAAGCCCTCAAGCCGCGTTAAAAGCGAAGCAGGGCAAGCTATTCCTGTAGGTCCGAATTCATTCGGACATTTTTTGCAGAGCGCCAACGTCCGAGCCGTATCGCAGTGTCCGAATGAATTCGGACCTACACCCACCTACACCGGTCCCTTTTTCACACGCCAGCGATTCATACCTTCCAGCCAGCGATCGATGTTGCTCACCTTGCGTTGCATGTATTCACGCACGATCGGATGAGGCAGCATCAGGAATTCTTCCTTGGCCATGGTCTCGATTACACAATCGGCGAGTTGCTCCGGCTCGATCATGCCATCGATGCTCGCCACCGATGCGCCGTCCGGGCGATCGGTCATGGGCGTGCGTACTGCCTGGGGTGCCAATACCGAGACCCGAATTCCCTGGTCGCGATACTTGATCGCTACCCATTCGGCAAACGCCACCGCGGCGTGTTTGGTCGTGGAGTAAGTGGCGGACTGGATGTGACTCAAAAGCCCGGCTGCTGACGCGGTGTGGATCAGATAACCACCGCCGCGAGTGACCATTTTGGGCGCCACGGCCCGCACTGCATAAACATGGGCCATGACGTGGATGTCCCAGTTCAATTGCCATTCTTCATTGGGGGCATCTTCGTCACCCAGCCGCGCGATGCCGGCGTTGGAACAGAAAATATCGATGGGCCCGAGTTCCGCTTCGACGCGCGCCACCAGATTCTGTACTTCGCTTTCGACCGCCACATTACACGGCACCGCCAGCGCACCGATGGATTTGGCCACCGCGTTCAACGCATCAATCTGCACATCGGCAACGGCAATGGCCTTGGCACCTTCGGCGTGAAAGCGCCGTGCCAAGGCCGCACCGATGCCACTCGCGGCGCCGGTGATGACCGCAATCTTGTTTTTAACTTGCATGGCTGTTCTCCTGGCAGCGAAGCACGAACATCAACTCAACGGGTATCACACTTATCGCCCTTTCCGTCCTTATCGGTATCTAGCTGATCGGCGTTTTTTACGAGCAGACAATTGTCGGCCTTGGCGTTAACGCGATCTTTGTCAAAATCAACCGTGACGTCGCTCAGCACCGTCGTAGGCTTGCCCTTTGCGCCAAGCTGAACCTCACCCAAGCCTGGCACCAGCCAGGAGGTGCCGTTGCTGGTGCGTGATTCGCTCTCAAAACTCTGAACGATGTTGAAATCGATGCGTAGCGCGCGAAACGTGCCAAAGCTGAGTTTGACCTTGCTGTAGCCAACGATTTTACGCGTCTGGCGATAGTCGACTTTGCGCGGCGTACCGCTGCCTTGTACAGCGGTGAAGTAACCGGTCTGCACATAGGACTTGCCGATTTGATCGGTGTTTTTCACCAGAATATTCGGCGGCACGGACGTGACCGTCTGCAATTCGACGGGAAATACCGAGCGGACTTCACTGGCCTGGCCGGCGGTGACTTGGCGGAAGCTGTAGGTCTTATCGGCAAAGACCGTTTTCCACACGGGATGTTTGTTGATGGTTGATGAACCGACGATAGTGCCGGTCTCTGTCGATCCATCGCTGATTTTTTTGTAAGTCCATTTTGCGTTGCGATGGCTGGGATAAAGCTCGAGGGGTGAAGGCACCTTGGCAGCCACCGCCGCGGCCCGCAGGCCGCGGTGCTGGCCAGACCGCACGGTGCCGCAGACCTGTGCACCCGCCAGGGCCACGACACGCACACTATCGGCCAACACCGCGAGCTTGGTGACTTCGCTATCGACGCAGCTTAATGACAGTGCGCGGTCGTCGGTTGCGTCGCGCAAGCCGTGGCGTTGTATGCGGCCATTGTCGGCGTTGGTGAACAAATAGCGTCCGTCGGCACTCAGCACACTATGGCGGCCGCCCTTTGTATCGCGCCACGGCACCAGCGTGCTGGGGTCGAATACCAAGCCATCACCGCTTACCACCCGTCGCTTGGCCGCGTCGAAGCGCAAGCGGGCCAGGCCGCGGGCGGCGAGCGGGCTGCCGTCGCTGAGCTGGGCGCTATCGGCAACCACCACGGGTGAGGTGGATGTTGTGAAATCAAGCGCCACAAAGTGCCCGGCACTGGTTGTGTAGAGCCTTTGGCGTGTTGGATCGAATTGCAGACTCAACGCTTGATGCGCTAGCGGCGCCGTGCTCCATATCAGCGTGTGCGGCGCGGCACTATCAAACACGGCGAAGCGGCCGGGCGCTGCAGCGCTGTAAAGCAGCACACGACCGTCGCCCATATCCGCTAGCTGATCGAAGCCAGCTACCCCTTCCGGCAGTGAAAATTCAAAGCGCGTGACCGCCAGCCCATTGGCTTCGACCACCGCAAAACCCGCACCGGTGCTAAGCGCGACCAACAACTCGCCGGTGGTGCTGCGCAGCGCGAGGCCGCGCGGTTGGCCGGACAACACGATGCGCGCGCTTACCGTCAGCGTGTCGGCGTCGATGACTGCGACCTGTCCACTCGCTGGCAGGCTCGCGAATAACCGTGGGTGGGCGGGGTCGGCCAGCAAGTCGGCGCCGGGTGCGCCGAGTTCGGCCACTGGTGGCGCGTCGATGGCCAATGCGGGCTGCGCGAGTGCCGCCCACAACAGAGCCGAGCGCACCATGGCAAGGACCGATGTCTTCAAACGGCGCTCAACAGCGAGGACGACGCGCAGGCCGCGAACAGAAAAATAAGACATGCTGGGAGTGACCGGGAGTGGGGACCGGCGGTCAGTATGGACATTTGCCTGCAGCTCGGCAAAGGCTGGCTTGCGCAAGCGCAAGTGCAGCACGAAGCGGCCGCAGCAAGCGCCGCGGCACAGATCCGTAACGCGGCGGCAGCGCTCAGGGACAGCTGGCGGCGAGATGCTTCAGCGCCGAAACGCTCATGGTATGGGCCGCCGCATCTGCACCCTTGACCGTGGTACCGGTAATCTCGACTTTGTGCCCGACATGGCCCGCCAGATCAACGCTCGCAATGCTGATGCTGACACTCTTTGGTCCGTCCGCAAGGCCGAGATCGGTCAGCTCATAACTGCCGGGGGTAGCACCCTGGCGCAAGCAACCGCTCATGTTGTGGGGCGCCTCATCGGCAGCCTGCACGGGAATAGCAACAACGAGTGCGCCGGCGATCGATGCTGCGCGGATGAATGCGGTTATGCCCATGGCAAACACTCCTAAGATGTATTGAGTAGAACGGCACCGGTACACGGTGGGTGGGTCGCAAGAGTATAGCTTTCTCGCCTTTTGTCCTGTGGTCGGCGGATCGATCCCAACTGCCCCTGTGTGCTTTAGTCTGGACATTGTTCCACGGTCGAACGCCCGCGCTCTAAATCGATACCGTGTGCTTGGTGGGAAGACACCCGTTCTAGGTTACGAGCAACGGGTTTCCTCCGCATCCAGACTCCCATGATGCGTGGCCCAAAAATGTTCGTGCATGGCCGTCGTACCACCGAGTATTTCGAGGCTAAGCAAGCGACGTAGCTGTGTGCCTAAGGCGAGCTCGGCAGTCAGCCCGATGGCGCCATGTAATTGCACCGCCTGACGCGCCACTATGCGACCTTCACCACCGATCGCGGCCTTGGCGGCAGCGATATAGGGCGCAGCGCGGAGCGGACCGCATTCGTCGCACTTCAGACGCGCGATATCCTGTAGCGATTCCAGACGGGTCACGGTCAGCGCCATGTCAACCAGCCGATGTTGCAAGGCTTGAAATTCGATTAATGGGCGGCCGAACTGTTCGCGGGTTAACAGGTAAACATGGGTTGTCTGCAGCATGGCCCGCAGCAGCCCGAGGGCTTCGGCCGCCAGCATGTAGCTGTGCAGCCAGGCGCTTGCCACCAGCACCTCGGACGCGGCGTTGGGAAAAGTCAGTTGGGCGCTTGCTGGCACGCCAACGTCTTCAAGCAATAGTTCGAGGTGGGGACGCCCATCAATGCTGCGACGATCGATCACCTGCACACCCGCGCTGTCCGACGCGATGGCAAACAATGCCACCTGGCCGTCGGCCAGCGTCACAGACACGAGATACGTTGTAGCATGGGCACCATCCAGTACCAGCGCTTTGCGCCCACTCAGTCGGCAGGTTTCGCCGTCAAGACGGCAACGGGTCGCGAGCGCGGCGCGATGCCAGGGCGCACCTTCCCCCTCGTCATCGGCAAGCGCGATAAAACCCGTGCCAGCAATCCAGGCGGCTAACAATGCATCGCGGCACGGACCGGCAGTCGCGTTGTCGAGCAGGTAGCCAACTTGCGCGACCTGGGTGCTGAAGGGTTCAAGGACGGCGGCAGGCGCGAGCGTTTCCGCCACCACACTCCACGACGATAAGGGCAAACCCAGACCGCCGTTAGCCTCGGATATAGCCGCCGCCAACCAGCCGAGTTCGGCAAATTCCTGCCAACGTGCGGCGCTAAACACTCGCTCGGAGTGAGTCTCGAAGCGCTCGCGCACTACCCGCGCTGCGCTCGCGGCCAGCGCCAGGCGTTCGTCCGATGGCAAAAAACTCAAGCGCTGCATCGGTTCAACCCCAAGCCTGGCGCATCGTGCGTAAGACCAGATTGCGCTGCACTTCGTTAGAACCGCCGTAAATGGTCGCGGCAAGATTGTTGAAATAGCTTGCCAGCCAGCCGGGCATGCCGATCTCGGCGGGCGCCAGCGGCGCGCCGTCGGCATGCAATGCGCCAGGGCCTGCAATTTCGACGGCCAAATCATCCATACGTTGCAGCAATTCAGTCCACTCGATCTTGATCATGTTCGCGGCAGCGCCTTGCAGCGCGCCGCCCGCCACCAAGGTGCCGAGTCGCAATTCGGTATGTTCATAGGCCAATAAATCGCGCGCGAGACGAGCGAGTTTGGCCTCGACCAGGGGGCCGACGGTGCCACCCTGTCGGGCGCGCGCTTCGAGCTTGCGAAAACGACGGCGCAAGCGCCCGCCCAGCACAAACGACCCGCGTTCGATTTCGAGCAGGAATTTTGCTATCGCCCAACCCTGGCCTTCGTCGCCGAGCAGATCGTCAGCACTTACTTCGACGTCGTCAAAAAACACTTGGTTGAATTCGTGGTCACCGGTGAGCATGCGTATCGGTCTGACCGTGATGCCTGGTGTAGCCATGTCCACCAGCAGAAAACTCAAGGCCTGTCGGCTGTCGTCCCGGCGCGTACGCAACAACAGGAAAATCTTGTTCGAATGCTGTGCATCCGTGGTCCAGATCTTCGAGCCGTTGATCACATAACGGTCGCCACGACGCTCGGCAAAACACGTGACGCGTGCCAGATCCGAGCCGGCACCGGGTTCGGAAAAACCCTGGCACCAGTGATCCCGGCCCTCGAGCAGGGCCGGCAATACGCTGGCCTGCTGGGCTGCCGTGCCGAAGCGAATCACCACCGGCCCGACATAGGCGAGTCCCATGGGCGGTGGCGCCGGTGCGCCGGCCAAACCTTGGGCATAGAGCAGCAGGTAGTTCTGCATGGGGGATAGTCCGGCACCACCGTGGCTCGCCGGCCATTGCCCGACATGCCAGCGCCGCGCACGCAATTTGTCTACCCAACGATTGCCACGTACGTGGTCGGCGACGAAGGTGCGTTGCCGGTCTTCCGCTGCAACCAGCTCCGCATCGAGTTCAGCGGCGAGGAAGGCCTGCACCTCGCCGAGAAAGTCCCGCTCTTCGCTTGACAGGGTCGCAAGGAAATACATTCACGTCACCTCTAAGCGCCGTCGCCGAGTTTGATCCCCAGGGCTTTGCGCGTTGCTTCCGGCAGCCCGGTCGGATCCATGAGGAAATCGTAAAGCTTCAACCAATGGGTATGGGCCAGCTGGTGCAGGTGAAAGGCGTTCTGCATGGCGAGGTCACGGCCCTGGGCGTCCTGCGCGCCGTTAATGGCTTTTTTTGCCAGCTTGAGCGCAAAGCGCGACTTCGACGCAATCTTGCGTGCCATGACCAGTGCCGCTTCTTCGAGACCATCACGCGGCACTATCTGGTTGACCATGCCTAGCCGCAGTGCATCCTGGGCTGACAGGGCATCGGAGGTGAACAACATTTCCTTGGCCTTGCGTGCGCCCACCTCCCACAGATGATGGAAAAACTCCACACCGCCCACGCCGAAGCTGACGGTGGGATCGGTGAAACTCGCGTCGTCACTGGCGATGATCAAGTCGCAGGGCCAGACCAGCATCAGACCACCGGCAATGCACTTGCCCTGCACGGCGGCGATGGTCGGTTTGGGGATATTGCGCCAGCGCTCGCTGAAACCGACGTAGATTTCTTCTTCACGGGACATCTGGGCTTCGGCTCCCGCACAGGTGAAACCGCACATGGTGCCGACGGTCTGATAGTCGTGCATGGCGGCGTGCGCGTTTTTTTCACTGAGATCGTGGCCTGAGGAAAAATGCTTGCCACGCGCGGCGAGGATAATGACGCGGATGTCTTGATCGTGGGCGGCGCGATCGAAGGCGGCGTTCAATTCGTAGAGGAATCGCGTGTCTTGGGCGTTGGCAGTCTCGGGGCGGTTCAATACGATGCGCGCGATACCGGCCTCCGGCATTTCGTAGTCGATGTAGCTCGATTCACTGCTGGTGTTCACGGCGCTGACTCCAAGGTTTGCTGTTATTTGTGCAGCTACTTTACACGCTCGATGTGGGGCTTGTGGCTGCCGGTGCTGGACCCGCACAGCAGCAACATCAATAATCCCACCGAAGCCATTGTCCTGTGTGGAGACATGCGTGCAATCCGGTCTGCTACATCGTTTTTTGTTCGAGGGGTTGCCGGTACGTGGCGCGCTGGTGCGTGTGCAAGGCCCCTGGCAAGAAGTATTGTCTCGCCGCAAGGTGACGGGCAGTTTCCCCGCGCCCGTGTGCAATTTGTTGGGGGAAATGGCTGCGGCAGGGCTTTTGATGCATTCGAATATCAAATTCGACGGCGCGTTGATCCTGCAGCTGCATGGCGACGGACCGCTGAAGCTGGCGGTGGCCGAAATCAATACCGATCTGAGCTTTCGCGCGACCGCCCAGGTAGTGGCCGCGGTGGATAACGATGCACGTCTATCGGATCTGTTGAGCACGCGCGGTCGCTGCGCCATCACCCTGGATGCACGGGACCGACCCATGGGCACCATGCCCTATCAGGGTATCGTGCCGCTGTATGACGATCAGGGGGAGCCGCTGCAAGCGCTCGCGGCAATCCTCGAACATTACATGCTGCAATCCGAGCAGTTGGATACACGCCTGGTGCTGGCCGCCAATGGGGAGATGGCAGCCGGCCTGCTGTTGCAGCGCATGCCGGTGGGCGGCGTCGGCAATCTGGGCGGGGAACGCGATGAAGACCGCATTGGTATCGATGATGACTTCAATCGTATCGCCCACCTGGGCGGCACCTTGACCCGCGCAGAATTGCTGAGTCTCGACGCCGACGCCATTCTGCATCGGCTGTTCTGGCAAGAGCCGGTGCGGCGCTTCGAAGCGCGCCCGGTGAGTTTCCGCTGCAATTGCTCACGCGAACGGGTGCAGGCCATGCTGGTCGGGCTGGGTCGCGCCGAGCTGGACGACATCATCATTGAGCAAGGTCACATCGAAGTGGGGTGTGATTTCTGCGGATTGCAATATCGCTTCGACGCCATCGACGTTGGCGGCATGTTCACGCCGGCCCTGGATCTCTCGGTCTCGCCAGGAACGCTACAGTAGAGGGAGCTTTCAGTCCGTCGTAGGTTTACGCCGCAGACGGGTGGTCACCACAATGTCGACCGATTCAGTGGCAGCATCAAAAATGATGCGGGCCTCGTGGCGTTCAAGTTGACGCAACACCTGCTGCACCTTGTCCTCAAGCGAATGATGGATATCGCCATAGTCGGTGCCTTCACGCAGCACAAAACCCTCGACCACACCACGCAGCGCTCGCGCCGATAGCTCGTGGTAAGGGATCTCCAGCGGATCGGGCGCTGTGTCGTCGCTCATTGTGCTTCGTCGTGGGAATTTTCAAGGCGTGCCGCTGGTGTGGGCGCGCCAGCTTTACAGTCTACGCGAGGCCGCCCAAGACACGCTGTTCCTCGCAGCGAATGGTCACGATGGGATCGCAAAACGTCGCCTCGACAAGTTCAAAGCGTTAAACCGCGTTGGTGCCGAACCACGAGATGTTGGGGTTGTGCGTTCCAACGAACCCAAGCCCGTGGATCTCGCAGCGACCATCGCCTTCGTTTGCGAGGCGCTGGAAATCGTCCGAGATGCAACTCAAGCGCGCAGAGCCGCTGCCGTTATCTAATACTACAGATTAGCTGATACCTCTAAATGGCTATTTGTACGGATGAAAATGCTGGAATGAGAATTACCGGCAGCGCATAATCCGGCGCAATTAACAAGTAAGAAGGAGCCCTTCATGAACCTTCGCACGATACTCGCCATAAGCGCGTTGACAGCAGGCAGCCTGCTCGCCGGTCTGGCTTGCGCGGAAACCTTGACCACCGTCGGCCGGCCCTACGACTCCACCAATATTCTGCCGGGCGAACGCATGATCGCCGGACCTGATCGCGATGTGGCGCTGGCCAAGAGCGCCCTGGTTGACACCGTGACTGTGCCCATCACCTTTACACGACAGGTCGAAGCCGAAGCGCGTGCCTTTGGCCCACTGGGTCTCATCAGCGGTGTGGTGCGGGGTGGAATCAAGGGCGTCATACAAGGTGCCCGTGGTGGATCAAAAGCGATCATCAGCGCGCTCGACGTGCTCACGGCGCCGATGGGCGGCCTCGACTAAAGCCGAACTGCCAACCATCCTGCGCCGACCCGGTCGCGCGTGGGTGCCGGACACCTGCCAATCGAAGGCATCGCGCAGCGCGATGCCAAATCACACACCATCTCGACTTCACACGCGCTTCGCTCTCCACGTCACCCGCAGATCACACCCAAGATCTGCAGTGCTGTGTCATTGCGAGCCACGCACCATCCCGTATATGGTCCTGGCGCAGACGCATTCAAGTAGAGGGCACGAGCAGTGGCAGATTCATTGAAAAACAAAGTTGCGGTGATTACCGGCGGCGCCAGCGGCATCGGGCGCGCCACCGCGTTGGCCATGGCGGCAGAAGGTGCACGCATCGCGATCATGGATCTCGGTGCCGAAGAGGGGCAGGACGTCATCACCAGCATTCAGTCGCGCGGTGGTGAAGCACGCTACTATCAGACCAATGTTGCCGTGGCCGCCGACGTGACCCGCAGTTTTGATCGGGTGATCGCGGATTTTGGCCGCATCGACTGTGCGTTCAACAACGCCGGTGTGGCAGGTGATAACAAGATGGTGGCCGACACCAGCGATGCAGAATTCGAGCGCGTGGTGGGTGTGAATCTGACCGGCGTGTGGTTATGCATGCGCCGCGAGATCCAGGAGATGCTGGTAAGCGGCGGTGGTGCGATCGTCAACACCGCCTCCGTCGCCGGTCTCGTCGGTTGGAAATTTGCCGCTGCCTATTCGGCGACCAAACATGCGGTCATCGGCATGACGCGCTCAGCGGCACTGGAGTACGCGAGGCGCGATATTCGCATCAATGCGGTGTGCCCGGGTGTGATTGAAACGCCTATGGCCGCCGCAGCTAAACATGATCAGACGATCCGCGACATCATGGTGCGCAAACATGCGACTGGGCGTCTCGGTCAACCTGAGGAAGTGGCTGCGGCGGTGCTGTGGTTATGTTCGCCGGCGGCTTCTTTTGTTCACGGCCACGCCATGGCGGTCGACGGTGGCTACGTCGCGCGCTGAAGGCCAAAACTTCACGGCGCGCTTTGCGCTGTCGCAGCCTTCTGCACTACGCTTGCGGGCCGATACCTCCAGCTAACTTGTAAAGAATCAGCATGACCGCTACCACTTCCGGCCCGACGTCCCACTCTTATTTTTCCCAGCGCCTGCGCCTGCATTATGTCGATTGGGGCAATCCGACCGCGCCACCCTTATTGATGGTGCACGGTGGGCGCGATCACTGTCGCAACTGGGATTGGCTGGCGGAACGGCTGCGTGATCGCTGGCATATCATCGCGCCTGATTTGCGCGGCCATGGCGACAGCCAATGGTCAAACGAGGGCAGCTATCGCATGGACTGCTATGTCTACGATCTCGCCCAGCTTATCCATCAGCAGAAACTCGCGCCGGTCACCATCATCGCCCACTCCCTGGGTGGCAATATATCGACCCGCTATAGCGGCATTTATCCCGAGACTGTGCGCCGCCTGGTAGCCATTGAAGGCCTAGGTGCTTCGCCACGCGTCATCCAGGAACGCGCCAAACAGCCGCTGGACGAACGCATGCGCATCTGGATCGACGAACAACGGCAACTGGCCGGACGTCTGCCACGTCGTTATGCATCGGTCGAAGAAGCGTTTAAGCGTATGCAGGAAGAAAACAAACACCTTTCACCGGAACGCGCGCGACATCTGACCGAGCACGGCGTCAACCAGAACGAAGACGGCACCTTCTCGTGGAAGTTCGACCCGTACGTGCGCAGCTTCGCGCCCGTGCGCTTCCGCGGATCGATCACCCAGACCAACTGAACTCCGGCGACCCGCTGAATCACGGATGGCGTGACGGCAACGATCGGGCGACTGTGCTGATTTAGGGCGCTCTCAACTCGGGCGGCGTGTCCTCACTTCAGATAAAGTCCTTGGGTACCAGCGCCACCAACGAATGTCGGCTATCGGGGGC
>JANOXY010000388.1:0-1518 GCA_031418675.1 Pseudomonadota bacterium | reverse complement strand
ATCGTGCGCTGCTTGCGGAATTCTCTGAATTTGGTCTGCGCACGTGGCTCACGCCCAGCCCAAATGCCGGACCGGATAAAGGGCAAGCGCGTCAGCCGTCCTTTAGACGCTTACCCGCCTTTTGTAGCATCATGGACATAGTAGGTTCTGGACCACGTCCAGCGCTCGGCGCCCCATGCATCAGCGCAGGTCTGGATTTCCATCGTTGAGGTTTACTGGAGGCCCATGGACACCCGCTTCAAAATGCCGCCCGGATTGTCGCAGCACCCAGTGGTGCAATTGCTGCGCTATTCGTTCTGGCCGCTGCAATTTCTTGAAGACTGCGCGCGCCTGGGCGAGACCTTCAGCGTGCGTCTGGCGGGCTTCGGTCAAATGGTGCACCTCACCCGCCCCGAGGATATTCGCGAAGTATTCCGTGGTGATCCGGCGGTCTTGCACGCCGGCGAAGGCAATGCCTTGCTCGCGACACTGGTCGGCGAGACCTCGGTACTGGTGCTGGACGATGAACCCCATGGCCGTCAGCGCCGCCGCTTGTTACCACCGCTCAAGGGGGAGCGCATGCGCACCTTTTTTGATGCCATGCGCGACGAGGCCTTAGCGGTGGCGGAACAATGGGCGGCGAGTGGCGAGGTGCGCGCCGATACCGCCATGCAAGGGGTGACCCTGCGCGTTATCCTGCGCGCCGCGCTGGGCATGGATTCGGGCGCAGCTTTTGAAGATCTGCAAGCGAGCATGGGGCGCTTGTTACGCGAGGTGCGCCATCCGCTGGTGCTGGTGTTGTGGAATCTGTTTCCGCCGCAGCGCTTCGAAAATTCCCGCATCCTGCCTTTTTACCGCCTGCGCCGCCGCTTTGACGCGCGGCTCTACGAAGTGATTGCGGCGTTTCGGGCCATGCCCGCGGCGGCGCGACCACCGTGTGTGCTGAGCGATCTGTTGGAAGTGGTTGACGAAGACGGTCGTGGCATGAGCGATGTGGAATTGCGTGATGCCATCGTCACCATCCTCGCTGCCGGCCACGACACCACGGCCCTGTCTTTGGCCTGGGCTTTGGAGCAGATCGTGGCGCGGCCCGAAGTGGTGGCGCGTATCGAAGACGAATTGCAGCGTGTGTGTGGCGCTGACCTGCCGGGCCCGACGCATCTTGCCCAACTCGAATACCTCGACGCCGCCATCCGTGAAAGCCTGCGGGTGCGCACCATCCTGCCCTTTGTGGTGCGGGTGTTGAAGGCACCTTTTGAGGTCGGTGGTGTTACTTATCCTCGTGGCGTGGTGCTGTGCCCCTCGATACACCTGCTGCACCAGCGTGCTGATCTCTATCCCGAACCGCATTTATTCCGCCCCGAGCGTTTTCTGGAACGCAAGTTCGCAGCCCATGAATGGGATCCCTTCGGTGGTGGCAATCGTGCCTGTTTGGGCCAGGTGTTTGCCCTGTATGAAATGAAGGTAGTCCTCGCCACGCTGTTTAGTACGCTGCGCATGACGCGCCCGGCCGGCGCGATATCACGACCGGTGCGGCGC
>JANOXY010000387.1:0-3464 GCA_031418675.1 Pseudomonadota bacterium | reverse complement strand
ACCTGGCGGCGGGTGGCATCACGCGCTTGTTTGAGTTGCAGGAAGCTGCGCGGGCCGGCTGACATGGAACTGGTGTTGGCCAGTGGCAATGCCGGCAAGCTGCGTGAAATCGCAGCGCTGCTGCAGGGTCTTGTGATGACGGTGCGGCCGCAGTCCGATTACGCAGTCACGAGCGTCCCAGAAACCGGCAGCACCTTCGTCGAAAATGCCATCATCAAGGCCCGTCATGCCGCGCGCGTGAGCGGGCGGCCGGCGCTCGCCGATGATTCCGGCATCGCGGTTGACGCCTTGGGTGGTGCGCCCGGTGTTTATTCGGCGCGTTATGCCGGTGAGGGTGCGAGTGACGAAGCCAATCTGCGCAAATTGCTCGATGTCACCGCTCATTTGCCCGACTCGGCCCGCGGCTGCCGTTTTGTCTGTGTAATCGTGGCGATGCGTGACGCCGATGATCCGCTGCCATTGATCGCGACGGGCATCTGGCCGGGACAATTGTTACGCGCGCCACGCGGCAGTGGCGGCTTTGGCTACGATCCGATATTTCACGTGAGCAGTCACGGCTGTTCGGCGGCGGAGTTACCGGCCGCCGTCAAGAACGAACTGAGCCATCGTGGCCAGGCCCTGCGCGCGCTGCGGACCTTGTTAGCCGCCACGGACAGTGGCTGGTGACTAACGCACCAATCGGGCTCTATGTGCACTTACCGTGGTGCGTGCGCAAGTGTCCCTACTGCGATTTTAATTCTTATGAAGCGCGCGGCACGCTTGCCGAAGGCTTATACGTCGATGCGCTGCTGCGCGATCTCGACCTCGAACTTGAGCGCGTGGTGCGGCCCTTGATCGGCAGCGTGTTCTTCGGTGGCGGCACACCCAGCCTGTTCTCTGCGCAGGCCATCACACGCCTGCTGGACGGCCTGCGCGCTCGCACTGAGTTCGCCGAAGACATCGAAATAACGCTGGAAGCTAATCCGGGCACGGCCGAAACGGGGCGCTTTCGCGGCTATATCGCCGCGGGCGTCAATCGACTGTCGCTCGGTATTCAGAGTTTCGATCCGGCACAGCTGACGCGCCTCGGGCGTATTCACGATGCCGATGAAGCGCATCGGGCGATCGTCATGGCGCGCGAAGCGGGTTGCAGCAATCTCAATCTGGATCTGATGTTCGGCCTGCCACAGGCCAGACGTGGCGATGCGTTGCGGGATCTCGAAGCGGCAATCACCCACCTGCCGGAGCACGTGTCCTGGTATCAGCTGACGCTGGAAGAAGGCACGGCGTTTGCGCGTCAGCCGCCACCCTTGCCGGATCATGATCAAATCTGCGACGACTACGAAGATGGTCTTGCTCTGCTGGGTCAGGCTGGCTATCAACAATACGAGATCTCGGCCCACGCCCGGCCTGAACGGGCGGCGCGTCACAATCTCAACTACTGGTTGTTCGGTGACTACATCGGTATTGGCGCTGGCGCCCATGGCAAGCGTACCGACGGCGCAGGCGCGGTGTGGCGTACGGCGCGCATCCGCCATCCGGATCGCTATCTCAAAGCGGCACGGACGACCCATGCCATTGACAGCGAAGAGCGGGTGGAAGGTAGGACGCTGGCGACCGAATTCATGCTGAACGCCTTGCGCCTGGCACAGGGATTTGATCTTTCATTATTTGTCGAGCGCACCGGTCTGCCCGTGGCGGTCATCGCGGCGCCACTACAGGCCGCGCTGGAGCGAGGCTGGTTGGAACAACACGGTGCACACGTGTCACCGACGGCGCTGGGCTTTCGCTTTTTGAACGACCTGCAATTGTTATTCACCTCACTCGACGAAGCGTCCGTCATATCAAGTTGTGGGTCTGAGCTTGTGTGATCCACATCAGAAAGGTTTTCGGGCGCTGCGGTATCGCTAAGCAGCAGGTCGGCACGGTAAGGCGTGCGGATCTATACTCAAATTTCCATCACTGACGGAGCGCTGACTCATGAGTCACGAAGAACTTGAGCATCTACTGACTCGACTGCGGGAGGAACTCGCGAGCATGGAAGCTGGCGGCGCGCGGGTGACACCGCGCCTGCGCAGCCTGGTTGACGACATTGAACAACAAGTAGCGACCCAGGACGAAGGCGTCACGGGCGAGTTGAAGCGCCGGGTTGAAGTTTTTGAGATCGAGCATCCGCGCGTGACCGCCATCTTGAATGATGTGATGGTGACGTTGAGTAATCTGGGGATTTAGCTGGATTGGCGTAGGGTAGTGAATGTGCGAATAAATTCGCACCTACAGAGCTCGTTGGATGAGAGTCTCTGAACTCATCGTGCGAATAAATTCGCACCTACAGTGTGGGGTTCGAACCCGAGCACCTGTAGGTGCGAATTTATTCGCACATTAAATTCTTTCCCACAGCCTCAGTCATCCGCAGGTTTGCGCCGTAGACTCTTAACCCCGCCACGCAGCTTCTTTTCATCCATGCGTCTGGCTTTTGAAGCCTTGCTCGGTTTGGTTGCCACCCGCGGCTTCTGTCGGGTGCCTGCCCGCACAATCAAATCGACCAGTCGTTGCAGGGCATCTTCGCGATTGCCTTCCTGTGTGCGAAAGCGTTGCGCTTTGATAGTCAGCACCCCACCGCGCGTGATGCGTTTGTCCGACAAAGCCATGAGCGCGGTTTTGTAGCGCTCGGGCAGGGAGGACGCGTTGATATCGAAGCGCAGCGCGATGGCGGTAGCGACCTTGTTGACGTTCTGACCACCGGGTCCCTGGGAACGCACCGCCGTCAGTTCAATTTCGTTGTCGGCCAACGTGAGGCTCGGCGTAATTTGAATCATCGTATCGCTCAGGCCGCTTCATCGTCGCCCGGTGGCGGGTCCAGTTCGTCGAGCAATAAGGCGAAACCGCGGCAGGCGTCGGTGACGGTAAATACGCCGGCCAGTTTGCCATGACGTAACACGATCGCCGCATCGACCGCTTGCTGGACCATGGTGTTCAAAACGACCGCCAGGCGTTCGTTAATATCGACGATGTAGGGATTACGTGTACATAGATCACGCACACGGGACATGCCGCCGCTGGCGAGCTTACCGGCGGTCAACATACCCACCAACTGGCCGGCTTCCGTGACCGGCAGATGATGAAAATCATGCTCGGCGAGCACCGCGCGCGCAGCAGTGATATCGGCCTCAATATCGATGGCATGGGGAAACGGTGTCATCGCGGTCTTGAGTTGGGGCAGCGGTTTTTTCATGGGGTTAAACGCCGGCGAGCTATGGAATGAGGGCAGGATGCGTGATCGTTCGTTGATCGCGCAAGTGCGAATAATGGCAGAGTTGATCTGTCTCAGGGTGGAGCGGTGCTGGGATTCAATGTGCGAATAAATTCGCACCTACAGGTGGCGGGTGGGATCCCCGATTGAATGTGCGAATAAATTCGCACCTACAGGTGGCGGGTGGGATCCCCGATTGAATGTGCGAATAAATTCGCACCTACGGGTGGCG
>JANOXY010000386.1:0-4280 GCA_031418675.1 Pseudomonadota bacterium | reverse complement strand
TGACATTATCAAGATCGAATCGTTGGATGGTGATCTGATGCGCGCCAATGGCGTCAGTCGCCACGCCGGTATGAGTTCAAATTTTCTGGCCTTGAATCGAAACAAACGCTCGCTGGCCATCGATCTGAAAGTGCCCGCCGGTGCGAACGTATTAAAACGTCTGGTGCGCGATAGTGATGCGCTGGTGCATAACATGCGGGTCAAGGCGATTGAGCGTCTGGGCTTGGGTTATGCCGCCGTGGCGGCGATCAAACCCGACATCGTCTACTGCGTGGCGACCGGTTATGGGCAGGACGGCCCCGATGCCGACAAGCCGGCCTTCGACGACATCATTCAAGCCGCCTGTGGTCTGGTTGGATTGAATAGTCGCGGTCGCGACACCCCCGATTATGTACCGAGCCTGATCGCCGACAAAACCACCGGCATGGCCCTGGTCAACGCGGTGCTGGCCGCGTTGTTCTGTCGTGAACGCACGGGCCAGGGCCAGTACGTCGAAGTGCCGATGTTGGAAACCATGGTGGCTTTTACCCTGGCCGAACATCTCGGTGGCCTGAGTTTCGATCCACCCCAGGGGCCGGCCGGTTACCAGCGGCTGTTGAGCGGCGGGCGCAAACCGGCGCCGACCAAGGATGGTTTTATCGCGCTGCTGCCCTATACCGCTGATCACTGGCGCGCATTTTTCACCGCGGCGGGGCGCAATGATCTGGCCGATAAATATGGTCTGTGTGATCGTGAAGCGCGCAATGCCCAGGTGGCCGATATGTACCGCGACATGATGGCGGCCACGCCATCGCGCAGCAGCGCCGAGTGGTTGGCACTGTGTGCGGAGCTCGATATCCCAGCGACCCTGGTCTACGGCATCGACGACTTGACGGCCCACCCCCATCTGCACGCGGTGGGTATGTTCGAAATGGGCGACCACGACAGCGAAGGCCGGCTGCGCCAGGTGCGTCCGCCAATTCTGTTTGGTGCCACACCCGCTGCCATTCAGCGCGGCGCACCGCAGCTGGGCCAGCATAGTGAAGAGATCCTGGTGGATGCCGGGTTTGCGGCCGAAGAGGTAGCCGCGCTGCGCGCCGCGCGGGTGATCGTGGGCTAAGCACTCGCGCACGGACGCGTTGACGCTCGCCCCTCACTTCGCAGACCCTGGATCTTCAATCCCATTCATTGCAGGCAAGAATATGACAGGCACCGTACTTATTGCAGGCGCCAGCGGACTGGTCGGTACAGCGGCCGCCATTGAGTTTGCACAGGCGGGCTGGAAAGTCATTGCACTGTCGCGTCGACGACCGGAATTGCTGGCCGATCTCGCCATTGAACACCTGCCCCTGGATCTGACCGATGCCCAGGCCTGCCGCGATGCGGCTAAAGCGTGGGCGAATGTCACTCACGTAGTTTACACCGCCGTCTTCGAGCTGCCAGGTTTGATCGCGGGCTGGTCCGATCCACTGCAGATCGAAACCAATGACCGCATGCTGCGTAATCTGCTTGAGCCGCTGACCGCCGTGGCCAGGTTGCAGCATGTCTCGCTATTGCAAGGGACCAAGGCCTATGGTGCGCCGTTCCGTCCTTTGCGGGTGCCAGCGCGGGAAAGTCAGCCGCGTGTTGAACATCCCAATTTCTACTGGGTGCAGGAGGATTATTTAAAGGCGATGTGCGCCGCCCATGGTTACGGCTTCACGATTTTCCGTCCGCAGTTGATCGTCGGCCCCAATCACGGCGTAGTCATGAATCTGCCACCCGTGATCGGCATCTATGCCGCTATTCGGCGTGAGCTCGGTCTGCCTCTGGCGTTTCCCGGCGGCGCATTATGGGTTTGGGAAGCGGCCGATGTGCGCCTGGTTGGCGCGGCCTTGTGTTGGGCGGCGAACGAACCACGCGCACGGGGTGAAACCTATAACCTGACTAACGGTGAAGTGTTTTCCTTTCGTGATATGTGGCCAGCGCTGGCGGTGACCTTCGGCATGGAAACCGGCCCCGATGAATCCATCTGTCTCGCACAATACATTCCGGACCGCGCCGAGGTCTGGGCGCGCGTGGTGCAAAAACATGATCTGCGTGCGATCCCACTGGCGGCGCTGCTCGGTGAATCGCATTTTTATGCCGACATGTGTTTTGCTTATGGCGCAGTTGAGTCGCCGCCGCCCATTTACGTCAGCACCGTAAAGATCAGACAAGATGGCTTCAACATGGTCTGGAATACCGAAGAGAGTTTCTGTTACTGGCTACGGGATCTCATGACCCGACGCATCTTGCCTATGCCGGATATGTCGTCGGCATTTCATTTGGATCCCGATAAGCGCGAACCGCGCGTAGACCCCGCGAATCTCGCTTGAGCACAGCTCGTCGCCTTATATGCGCCGGCGCCCTCATGAACTCTCGCGTTGACTAGGACCCACCGCACGTAGTACATCAGCAGCCTCACCCCTTCGACCCAGACGCCCGGAGATCCCATGGCCCAAGGTTTTTGCACGGCCCTGTTGTACTTGTGCGCCGCGCTGCTGTGGGCCGTGCCGTCGCCGGGGCATGCGGACAACGCTTTCGCCTGCACCGCCGCGTTGAGCGCTGAAATTCCACCACGGCCCGCCAATACGCCGACGGGCTCGGGCTTCGCGCAGCGCATCGCGAACCTGGTGCGTGGCCAACGGGATGCGCAGACCGCGCGGGCCGTCTTGCGTGGCGATATTCCGGACTTCCTGCGGCACCTGAAACCGGTTGAACTACACGCCTACAGCAGCGACGGCCGCCCACTCAAGGCGACAATTTGTGTGATGCCCGACTACCTGGCGGTGGGTAGCGATCGCGATTTCCTGCGTATGCCCATGGGCTTCGCGGCCGCGACGCAGGTCGCCGCGGGCCTGGGCTTTGTATTGCCGACACCACGCATGGTCGACGCCATCTATCGTCAGTCCGAGCGTCATCTTCATCCTCAGCCACTGCGCGCCGGACCGCAGATGCGCTCCACTGCTTACTTCACTCGGCATAACGCCGACATCTTTGCTCAGCTGCGACGCCTGGCCACGACGCCGGGTCTGTTGTTGGCTGGTCACAAAAAAGACGTGGTGTTATCCAATCGAATGGACAGCCATCCCGGTCGCCTTGCCATCTACGGCTGGCATCAAAGCAATGGCGAACCGATCCAACCACTCAGCACCGCCCATGGGCTGGAGTATGTCGACTATAGCCACGGTGTGCGCCTGGTCGCTGACGTGATGCTGTTGAACGGCAGGATTACATCGGTGCACAAGGTGTTGACCGACGCCCGATTGTCAGCGGTATTAAGCGATGAAGGACCCATCACGAATCTGCAGCGCTACATTCCACAGCAGCGTGCTCGTGTAGCGAAGGCGCAGAGCGCGATGGTGGCTTTGTCGGGTCGTTGAGTGGCGCTCTGCTTTGGGCCCTGCGGACTAGGGAGAGGGTGACGGCGCAACGCTCGTCGCCACGCTCTTACAACAGCGAAATCCCAAGTGATAGTTTGCGTGACTGTGCCCATCCATCACGCGTCCGCCGTGCCAGAACGGCGCGCGCCAGCGGCACCAGTCGGGGTGTGCACGGTAGGTATCGAAAATGAACCAGCTGCCTTTCATTTCCGTGACACCCAGAACAGTGCTGCCGGTGCTCGCCATCTGCGCGGGGTTGAGCGGCAGGTTCATATGTTCGGCGGCGTTGCCGTTCAGATCGTACACAGCGAGCGGGCTGCGACAGGCGGGGAAATCCCCCGCCGGATAAGTATTCGATCCACATTGGCTGTAGCCGCCACCGGCGCAGCTCGCGGATTTGCGTCCATCCTGCGCGCACACGCCGCGTTTGAATGTCGGTCCGTAGCTCCACCGCGCCAGGGGCGCGTAGGTTTTGTTGTGGGCCGCGCGCATGCGCGCGGCGGCGGCGCCCATGCCCACACCTTGAGCCAGATCAAAACGATAGTCCGGTGCTTGCACGGCACCTTCGCACGCGCCTTCCCATTCATGGGCATCGCATAATCGTTTGCCAACCGCCGTACAGATCTGTGCGGCTTCGACCGCCTTCACCCACACGACCGGATATTCGCACGGGATATTCGGAAACTCGAATTGATCGATACAGGCCCGCGCCTGCTCAGCAGTCTCACGGGCTGGATCATAGAGTGGTGCCATGAATTTGGCGCCGCAGATGCGTTCGAAATCGGCGTTACCATCGTCAACATCGACGCTGGCCAGACGCGCCGTACAGGCTTCGCGTGTATCGGCATGCACGGTAATCGCCGGATTGCCCTGTCCCATAGAACCCGAGCCCAATAC
>JANOXY010000385.1:0-2105 GCA_031418675.1 Pseudomonadota bacterium | reverse complement strand
CGCATTGCCATCGGCCAGCAGGCGTTGCTTGAAATCCGCATCAAGCCAGGCGCGCGCCACGACCCGCGCGCCCACCTGGGGGGTGCGATTGTCCATGTTCTCAACCTGCCGGCGCACTTCCTCGGCACTCAGGATGCCTTTTTCCAGCAGCAGCTCGCGTACTGCGATTTCGAGGCGGCGCCAGTAGCTCAGGGTGTCGTCGAGATCGGGTCGCGGCGGGCTGTGGGGTGCGCCGTCGTGCTCCTCGTGTTTATGGTCGTGGTGATCAGGGTCGCCGCTCATGTCAGACCTCCTCGCCCAATGGTTCCAGCCAGTGCTGGTAGATCTCGACGTCGATGCTGTCCTGTGCGCCGCCGCGATAGTTGGGCCATACATCACATTGCCGGAAGCGCACCCGATACAGCGGCTGGCGCGGCAGACCATCACGGCCGTAGGCCAGTTCTTCGGGATTGGGGAAGCTGCCACACAGGCGCTCGATGACGCCGCGTTTACCGCGAATATAAAACGGCGTGCGGATGTGGCCCGGCGGTTGCGCAACTCGCACCGCCACCCGATCACCGGCTTTGAAGTGCGGCAACAGGGCCTCACCCATGGCTGCGCAGCTCGATGTCACGCAGGCGTCGTCCCAGCTCATCCAAGTTCAGCACGCCACGTTGAATGAGCGTTTGGGCGATGGCATGTATCCAGCGCTCGTAGTAGCTCATGCTGTCGTAGGCTCCAACACCCAGGGTTTCAATATTGCGCCGCAGCTCGTCAACGGTCATAAGATTTTTTGCGCTCAGCAGTACCAGCAATGCATCCACGCGCTTTTCCCATAACGCGTAGTCATGTTCGGCGGGATTGATCGCCGCGGCCGGCAGGCCGCCCATGTCGTGATGGCTACGCACGTTCAAGGTCTCCTCGGTCAGGATCAGATTCTAAGGGGTCGCCCGCAAACCGCCGCGCTGTAGGTGCGAATTTATTCGCACATTAACCGACTCGCGATGCTTAGCAGTTCGTCGGTCAGCAAATGTGCGAATGAATTCGCACCTACGGCTTAGCAGTTCGTCGGTCAGCAAATGTGCGAATAAATTCGCACCTACAAATGGATCATTGCACCCAACCGCCGCAAAACGGGATGGCCTGGCCGGTAAAAAAATTACTTTCGTCGCTGGCCAGAAACAATGCAAACAACGCGTCCTCCCGCGCGGTGGCAAGGCGGCCGGCCGGCACCTGGCGCCGCAGCGAGGCCTGAAACGCGTCACGCGAGGTCAGTTCCGGCGGGTAATAGGATGGGTTCTCGACATAGTTCTGCGCGATGACATTGATCTGCACATTGTGCGGCGCGACTTCCACACCGACCGATTGCACGTAACCGACCTGGGCGGCGCGGGCCGCCGAATAGGCGGCCAGGGTTTTCATACCCTTCAGCGCCGAGGCGCTGCCAAACACCACCACCTTGCCCGCGCGCCGGGCGATCATCTGCGGCAACACGGCACGGGTGAGGCGATGCAGCGGATGCACCATCAAATCAAACGTCGCGGCAAAATCCTCATCGCCTAGTGCAGTGGTCGCGATGCCGGAAAAGGTCGGGCCGGCGAGATTGGCCACCAGCACATCGATGTGTCCGACCTCGGCGATGAGCGCTTCACAAGCACCGCGCTCGCGCAGATCGCGCCCATCGGCGATGACCTCGGCGCCTTCTTCACGGAACACTTCGATGGTGGGTGGGCCCATATAGTCCAGGCATTGGGTGACAAGTACACGTTTGCCGAGCAGGCGTTGGCTCATGGTCTTGAATCCTGTTGGAGATTTACGTCGGTCCGAATTTATTCGGACATTCAATGCGACGGCGATTGTGGTCAGACATGTGAATACACTATCGCGGATTTGGTGGTGGAGCGCAGTGTCCGAATAAATTCGGACCTACAAGTACCGTGTCCGAGTAAATGCGGACGTACAAACAACGTGTCCGAATAAGTTCGGGCGCACAAACAACGTGCCCGCATGGGCTCGGGCACGGACGGTGTTATTGCGAACTGTCAACGGCTCGCGCGGATCGCATCGCGCAGGGTATCGACCATGATGCCCAGTTCATCTTCGCTGGCGGTGGCGGCCGGCCCGAG
>JANOXY010000384.1:0-1556 GCA_031418675.1 Pseudomonadota bacterium | reverse complement strand
CTAGCAGTCCGGAGAGCAAATTGCCCGTGCCCTGGGCGAGCAGTTCACGGTTGGTGGGCGTGACACGCTTCTGGGGATCGAGCTTGTCGGTTGCTTCAACACACAACAGGGTTTCGAGGCTTGCTATCACCGCCAGGGTCGCGGCGGTCAGGTAAATGGCGGGATCGTTCAGTCGCGACCAATCGGGTGAAGTGAATAGCGCTGCAAACGCCTGCCAGTCGGTCGCCACCGGCACAGTGACAAGATGCTCGGGTGACAGGGCCAGCGCAGGTGCATACCGTGCGCACAGGTACTGGTAGGTAATGCCAACAGCGACGGCGACCAGGGTGCCTGGAAACAGCCGCATCAAACCCGCTGTTTTGCCCCGTAGCCTGTCCCACACCAGCACGATGAGCAGCGCACCGACCGCGACCACGATGGCATTGATGTCGATATGGGCCAGCATCTGGCCGAGTGCCGACAGGGTGGTTTCGCCATCGGCCTGCACAAATTCCAGCTGGCCCTCAGGGTCGGCATCGTAACCCACCGCGTGGGGCAGCTGCTTGAGCACGATGATCACGCCGATACCCGCCAGCATGCCCTTAATGACGGCTGAGGGGAAAAAATAACCAAGCACGCCGGCGCGCGCCAAACCCAGTCCGATCTGCATTACGCCGGCGATAACCACCGCCAGGAGAAAGGCTTCGAAACTACCCAAATCGTCGATGGCAGTCAGGACGATGACCGCCAGACCCGCCGCCGGGCCGGAAACACCGAGCGGCGAGCCACTCAGAGAGCCCACGACGATGCCGCCTACGACGCCGGCGATGAGCCCGGCAAATAGCGGTGCGCCGCTGGCCAGCGCGATACCGAGACATAACGGCAGTGCGACAAAGAACACCACCACGCTGGCGGGCAAATCCTCGCGCAGATTGGCAAATAAGGACGCTCTATCAGTCATGCAATGTCTCCACAGACTTTTGTGTCGGTACGGCGGCTCGTGGGCCGCCGTGCAGGATAGGGTCGCGCCACGAAGGGCTCAACACGGAATTAGCGATTCGTTGCTTCGAAAAATCCGAAGTGAATTGGCGCAGAGGGATCGAAAGTCTAGACCTGCCGATCATGCCGAGGCCCTGTTGGGGACGGATGGAACAAACGGCGTTGTCCGTGCTGCCCTACCGTCATCACTGAATGCGCAGTGAATTTTTGTCCTCACCGGAGGGGCGCACGCTAGCACAATGAACAAAACTCACTAGCAGTGCGGCTGCTGCGTACACATCGTGACCGCGCCAGATCGGTCGTTCAGGTCCAGGCAGCCCTGGGATACTGTTTTGGCCTGGGGACATCAAACGCTCAACACCGCTGTTTGCGCACGAGCCTTTCTCGACGTTGATCCAGCGCACTCCAGTCAGCATCCCGCGATGTGCGACAGTCCGTCACAATTTCCGCCTATCGTGTCGCGCAAATCCAGTCACAGCGGGACACGGTCATGCCTATCCGTCTTCATCCAGCTGATCTCTGCTTCGACGCTGACAAGCGCTGATGCGTATCGCCATCATTACCGACGCCTGGCAGCC
>JANOXY010000383.1:0-16043 GCA_031418675.1 Pseudomonadota bacterium | reverse complement strand
ACGTGATTTAATATGTGTTCTCTTTTGATGTCTCCGGCGGCGCTGACGGGCCCGCCGCTGATGTCACCCGCCGCGACCCCATCGAGACGGAAGCCGTTGCTGCCGTCGAGCATGCCGAGACTGATGGCCGCCGCAAAGCCGCTCGCCTTGCCGAATACCACGTAGCTTGAACCCGAGGAGCTGCCGTTTGGGTCGGCACCGGCAGCCCCCACGAATAGGTCATCAAAGCCATCACCGTTGACGTCGCCGGCAGCGCTGATGGCGTTGCCGCTGCCATCACCCGCCGCGACCCCGTCAAGTCGGAAACCATTCACCCCCGTCAGGTTCGCGAGCTGCAACACCCCACCTATCATCTGTGCAGCGGTGGACTCCACCTGCAAGCTCGCACCCCCCAGGGTGTATTGCGCATAAGTGACACCCTCAATCACCGTATTCGCGCCCACCACCCAAGCGCCGTGCACCGTGACACTGTCGTCCGCGCCGGCACGAATGCGCAGCACGTTCGTATCCGACAAACCCGCGACTCGCGCCGCGTCCAGCAGCAGGGTATTGGCGCCACTGCCGCGCAGGTCCAGGACTTCGATACCGCTCGCGCGGCTAAGGCTCGCTGTCGTTAGGGCGAGCCCCGCACCGCTGAACAATAAAGTGTCGGTACCCGTGCCACCGTGTTGATGCACATCGGCGCTGTCATAAACCAGCACGTCATGGCCGGCCCCACCACGCAAGCTATCGACGCCGGCCCGGCCATCGAGACGGTTCGCGCCGCTGTTGCCGGTGAGGATATTGGCGCCACTGTTACCGGTGGCGTTCAGAGCGCCGCTACCGCTCAGCCGCAGATGCTCTTGCTGCGTGCCGAGTGTGTAACTGATGCTGGCATTGACTACATCGGTGCCGGCATCGGCCAGCGCCTTGTTGATCTCGCGGGCCCCGTCGATCTCATAACTGTCGTTGCCGGCGTCACCACGCAGGCTGTCGCGGCCGAGGCCGCCGATGAGCCTGTCGTTACCGCTGCCACCGATGAGGATGTCGTTGCCGCTGCCACCGAGCACCAGGTCATCGCCGCCGGCGCCGTTCAGCGTGTCGTTGCCGGCCAGCCCCAGCAGCACATCAGCGCCCGCACCGCCGAGCAGGGTGTCATCGCCGTTGCTGCCTTTTTTGGTTGCCATCCAAGCGCACTCCCTCAGAGCGTGGTTAGGTATTCATCTTTGACTCGCCTCCTTCCCATCCCAGGCGGAGATTTAGCGAGGCGGCAATCGATCTCGATGCCAATGGTCGAGTACACATCAAGTAGGAGAAAAAGGGTTGCGGCAAAATGCCATCCTGGGCCACTTGATCGCCTGGCGGGGGCTTCGAGTCTCTCAATCTTGCCGTATGTGCGTGCCAGCCGCGGGGTTCGCTCTGGTTGGCGCCATACAAAGTGTCACAGTCACTCGCTGAGATCGGCAGGGACTCAGTCGCCGATGCGTACCGTGTCTATGCAAGGCCCAGGTTTTAATGACTGGGTTTCAGGTCAAGATCACGCGCGCTGATAACAGCACCCCGGGCGCGAATGGATCATCAGCGTCAGTCACCAGCAATACTTCGGCATCGGCACTGTCCCCCACGATCTCGATGCCTTCGATCTTGTAAGACGGTGTGACAGCGCGCACCCAGCGCAGCTGGTGGTCGCTGCTCACCAGCCCGATGGCGGCGCCGACAAACGCGCCGTCGTCGCGCGGGTTATGGGTATCTTCGGCCACGGCAGTGAACAACCACTCGCCACTGGCAAGCGCGCAGGCATCGCTGAAACACAGTGGCACGTTTTGGATATGGCCGAGATCAAAAGGCTGGATGCGCAACCGCGCCGCTGGCGGTAGCTGATCATCCTGCAAGCCATCCAGCAAGGTCGCGAGATCGCTACTGGCGACCGCATTGATACCCGCGCCTTTATTGCCACGTTGCAGCAGGTGGATCCGATGACCGCTGATCCAGGCGCCCTCGATATTGATCTCACCAAAGTGGCCGGCCAGTTCCTCCAGCCAGGCCGAGGTATCTACAATTTTTGCTTTGCCCTCGATACTGCCGTCAGCATTCAAGCGCAGCAGTGCACCTCGGAAGCGTCGTTTGGATGAGCCAGAGCCCAAGGCCAGTAGCGCGCCATGGGGATGATTCTTAAAAGCAGGTAGTTGTAATAGGGCTTCCAGATCCGGCTTTTCTTTTTTGCGCTTGATGAGTTTGTCCGGCAGGTCACCTGGGAACAGACGCAGCAGGCTACCAGGTCGCTGACTATCCCTTTCGAAGATCCCAAGATGCAACTCGTCATCGGCCACGGCATACAGATATCGCCCGACCGCCACCAGCCCACTGGCGGCACTGAGAAAAGCGGGGCGATCCGGTTCAGAGCCGGACTGCAGATCGAGATTGCGCAGGCTTGTCAGTTGAATCATGGCTTCAAGTTGTTGCACGTCGCACGCCGAGCGCGCACCAATAGGGCTCGCTGTTGCTGAAGCGAATGTCCTCCAGCCCGGCAGCGATCATCATCTTGCTGATTTCAGCGCGGGTGAAGCGCTGTTCAAGGCGGGTACCAAAGCGGTCAAGCGCATCGGTGCGCATGGTATAGAAGCTCTTGTCGCGATAAGCGCTTAAGGGCAGACCCCCAACGTCATAGCCACGACCTTCGAGCCAGCGTGCGCCACGCGCCAGCGGCCAGTAGATGGCCAGCGCCAGTATCTGGCTGACGGCATAGCGCAGCGCGTAGGGCGCACGCGATAACAGTCGGCGCAAAACGTCGCTCACGCGCCACAGCCCACGGAACCAGGCGGGCCGTTGATCAAAGGCGTAGTAGAGATAAAGCAGGAACGGCGCGCCAGGTTTCAACTTCGCTACACAGCTGGCGATGCCGGCGGCGGTATCGGGCACGTGATGGAGCACGCCCAGGGAGTAGGCAAAATCCATACTGGCGTCGGCCAGCGGCATGGCGTCCACACCGGCATGGTGGAACTCACAATTCTCGCGCGTGGCAAGGCTGCGTTGTGCGACCGCGAGTGCCGCTGCGCTTGCATCGATGCAATGCAGTTTGCCGACCCGCTCAGCAACAAAGCGCGCCCATCGTCCGCTACCACAGCCGAGATCAAAACCAACGGCGTTGTTTGGCAAACGCTGCCATGGAAACAGCGCGAAGTACTGATCAAAAATCGCGCGTAGTTCGGTTTCTTCCAGGGCGCTTTGATCGAAGCTCGTCCATTCGCGGCCGAAGCCCGCGACCGTGTCGGCATCGAGATTGGGTAGGGGAGCTTGCGGCGATCGTTGCATGGGGAGCCGGGGCGCGGAGATCCGTGGGCGAGTGTTGCGGCCGGGTTGCCGCGCGGTGGCAGTGTGCCGCGCTGACAGACGGGCGTCCAGGGCTGGGTAAGTGCAGCGGCGCTTGCGATCGCAGCGCCAGAGAGTTGCAACGAGCTGATGCCCGACTGGCTGCGATACCAGTGGGCCCAATTACCTGTAGCGGCGGGGGCCGCTCGTCAGCAGGACACCTGCCTTTTGAGCCTAATGCACGCGCCGAGTACGCAAGCGCCCTGCAAGGCCCAAACCGGCAATACCAAACAACCAGAGGCTGCCCGGTAATGGCACAGCGGTCACTTGCGTCAAGGTCACACCGGGTGTGCTGATCACCAGCTCAAAATCGCCTGACGCGAGGAAATCCGACACTGCCCAGTTTTCGAATGGGCCGTGCACAAAAGCATCGGTGCCGAATACCGATTCAAACGACCACACCTCGTTGGTCGGGACGGTGATGAGACTGGGAAAAACCTCAAAGTAGTTCATCGTCAGGTAGCTCACGGAAAATGGTGAGACCGTCGCATTGGTGAAACTCGCGAGCCAGTTCGCAGTTGCGCTCAGCCCGCCAAAACGGTCGAGGCGCGCGTCCGCATCGAACCAAGTCAGGTTACCGAGGCTCGAGTTGGTCGACATGCTGGCATGCACGCCCGCGTAGACCTGACCAGCCTGGCTGGCGCCGCCGTAACTTGCAGCGAACAACGAGCCATCGTAGAACGCCGCGAGGTTGATCTGAGCGGTGGTGATGTTCGGATCGGCGGTGTTTGCTATCCAGTGGGTGGTCTGGCGAACTTCGGATTCAGCGCGGACGTTGCTGGTAGCGCCCGAAGCAAAGCCCGGAGAATATCCGCCGGCGTGGCTATAGCTGCCGATGCTGCCGGGCAGGTTGCTGCGTGCTGTCGCTTCGGCACCGTCGATGATGGTGACACCTTCGTCGACCGCAAATGCAACGCCGCCCGGTCCGGCTGCTGCCGTGTTGGTGACATTTCCGGGCTGACCTGCATTGCCCAACCGTGGGCCATCGACAGCCGTCTGGTACTGCGCATAGGTGCTTATTTCACTGCCGGGTGGGGTCAGCGTGACAGCCGGGCTAGCGGTGCTGATCTGCACCCCGAGCACCGCGATTAGCGCGTGGAAAACGGTAGTCCCTTTCATACTGCCCCCCTCGATTATTCTGCCGTTGCAGATGCTTCGATCTGCTCTGCAATTACTCGCGTAATCCCATGCTAGGCATTTGTACGTGCGTAATCCCGGCCGGATCTGCGGTGCAGGTCACAGGATCGCGTCCCCACCGTACCGTGGGCGCTTCATCGCTGGTGTCCCCAGTGGGCTGCTCAGTGCGGTTGCGGCGCCTGATGACCCCAGTCGCTCAGGCGTGAATAACTTCGCACCTGCCAGTCGCGCCGGTCGATAACCCGTCCGCCGCTACCGATCTCGAGGCCGAAGCCACCGGGCGTGATGGCATAAAAAGAAAACATGCCGTCGTTGGGGTGATGACCGAGATCCATCATGAGTGGCACACCAGCGGCGAGACAGCGTTCGCGCGCGAGCCCCACGTCGTTCATGTCTGCCATTTCCACCATCAGGTGATGCACCCGCTTGCGTAGTGGCGCACAGGCATAGGCAATCGAATGATGGCGACCGCTCTCGGCATGCAGAAAGGTCGCGTCGAGTATCGGCCCACCCGGTGCGATCTCGCCACGGATGTAATCGGAGAGGTGTAAACCCAATACCGCACGATAAAAATGATCCGTCGCAGTTTTGTCCGCCGCGACAGCGACGTAGTGACCGGCACCGAGTGCACCGGCGACAAAATCGCCCATCAGGACCGATGAGCGGAAGGGCTTATCCATCGGCGCCATGGCCGGGCCATAAAAAAGTTCATGGCTGAGGCCATTGGGATCACGGATCACAACCAGTCGCTCCACCTGCCGCGCTGCGCACAGCGCCGCACTACCTTCGGTGGGGGCCAAGCCGTGGTCACGAAGTTGTGCGATCGCAGCTTCCAGTGCGGTGCCATCGTCGTAGGCCCAACCGACAGCCAGCAAATCGTCTTCCTGGTCGGCGCTGATCACCATGCGCTGGGCCTGTGCGTCGAGACGCAAGACCAGCGCATCAGCTTTTGTTGTTGCCTGCATGCCAACAACATCGACGGCAAAACGTTGCCAGGCCTTAAGGTCGGTGGCGCCGACCACGAAGTAACCGAGGCTGGCCGGCGTGCTGGAAATTGGAACGCTTGTTGTCATGTTCATACTCCGGCTAAAACGTCGTGGTCGCTACGATACTCGCGCTTCGCCCGACCAAGTGTTTGTTTCAAACCTCTGCTTGGGTCAGGAACTGCGCGACGACGTCGTTAAATTCCTGGGGTGCTTCGTACTGAGGCCAGTGGGCGGCATCGGCTTGCATCACATAGAGCCTGGCGCCTGGCACCTGCGCCGCACTGCGGCGCGCGGTCTCCACATCGTGTACGGGATTGTCCGTGGTCCACAGGAATAGCGTCTGCGCACGGATCCGATCGAGGGCAATGAGATAGTCATCGTGCATAGGGATCATCGCCAGCACCCGTGGGGCCACGTCTTTCATGATCGGCTGTGAATAAAAACGCAGACGGGTGCGGATCAGTTCATCGCTGATCATGTGGTGATTATTCGGGTGAAACAGCCACTTCATGCGATTCATAATGCTGTCGTAACTTGGTGGCCCCTGGGTCGTCGCCTTGCGGCTGAGATCGATGAGGTCCTGCAGATCCTGGCGGCCTTTGTCACTGATGATGGGCAGGCCGGCCGCGGTATTGAGGATAAGCTTCTGCACCCGAGACGGGTGCTCGGTCGCAAACATTCCCGCCACCCAGCCGCCCAGGGATTCACCACACAGATGGCTGCGCGCGAGCCCCAGGCTGCCCATCAGCTCCGCGAGATGGGCGACCAGCACGGGTGGCGAGTAGTCAATCGAGGGCTTGGCTGACAGACCATGACCAAGGAAGTCATAGGCGATGGTATGAAAGCGGTCTGACAGGGCGACGATATTTTTGGCGTAGGCTTCCAGATGACCGCCGATACCATGCATGAAGATCACGGTTTCAGGGTGTTCGAGTCCGGCTTCGGCGATGCGCGTCACCCCAAAGGACTTTGTATTGACGCTGCGCACGCTGGCGCCAAGCATATCCAGCCATAAACTCATGATCGGGTGCTCCACAGTTGATGAGAGGCCCGCAGGCCGACGCTTGGTGCATCAACCAGCGTGTTCATACCGACATCGCGCCTGCAGCGAGCCACGGCTGATTTCAGCGTGGTGCGTTGTGCGCTGGTCGCGGCGCATCGATGTGTTGGGGGGTCTGAATGCCACGCGCATGGCTGCTGGCCAGCTTGCGCCATTCAACGATATTGCCGTCGGGTTCGAACAATTGTTCGTTCAGCCAGCCGCTGTCGTCGGCGTAAAAAGCCTGAGTCGCTTCGCGCGCCCAGACATCGGCGTCATTAAAACCATCCAGCGCCATCGGCACCCAGCGCTGATGAAATTCAGCATCGAATGCTGCTTCTTCAGCGGCCCCGGTGCAGCGCTTGCCGAGGGTCTGCAGATAAAGATGACGCTCACCGTCTAGCGGCACATACCATTCAAACTGGGTCAGTGCCGTCACCGGCCAGGGCTGCACACGCAGCGCACAGGGCAGCCACATCGAAATATTTTCGGGTACCCGATTGTTGCCCAGCATCGCGCCGCGCAATACCTCTTGCCCTTCGATGTGGGCGGTAAATACCGGGATGACTTCCCCCGGGCCGAAGTTATCGAAGACGCCCTTGGGCCCGTCTTCTTCGACACTGCACTTAAAAGCATGCCGGCCTTGCGGCTGCAGGCCGAGTGGCAAGGCCAGATCCGCATCCTCGATCAGCACCGAGTCCTTGTGGATAAAGATATGGGTAGAGTCAAAACCGTTTTCCGCACCGATGCGCCAGTTGGCCGCAACCACACGATGTTTGCCACGAATGACCATATCGTCATCGAGAAAAGTGGGTGGCACGTCGTGGCTGAGGGGTGGCAGCGGAAAGTTTTCATCGCCCACAAACACGAACACCAGGCCCTTGGCCTCGGTGACCGGATAACTGTGCAGCTTCTTGCGACCGATCACGGCGCTGCCCTGATTGCCGGCGATCGCGCATAACACCCCGTCGCTGAAACGATAGGTAAAACCGTGATACCAGCAGGTCACGGTGCCCTTGGTATAACACTCGAGCTTGCGCGACAGGGGCACACCGCGATGCAGACAGCGATCGCGGATGGCGTGCACCTGGCCATCAATACGCTGGAGCAGGATGTGCTCGCCCAACAAGGTCACGGGCAGCGGCTGCGCTTCCTGCAGTTCGTTGCTGAACAGCGCCGGATACCAGTGATTGCGGAAACCGTACTTGGCCGCCACATAGTCGCGGCCGACTCGAATACGCGCCAGCAGCGCCTCGTCGACAAAACCTTTAGCGGCCATGCCTGCCCCTTGCGCACGCGGTTTGCGATACGCATCGAATGATTTAGACTGATAGAAATGTCGGACATTATTGTCAGCGTGTCAACGCGCAATCGATGGTCGGAGGAAAAACATGAAGCTTCGTGAGTCAAACCAAGCGGATGGGCTGCGCAAGGCGGCCGATGTCGCTGCGGCTGAAATCCGCCGTCAGATCCAGGAGGGCTTCCTGGCGCCGGGCCAGCGCCTCATCGAGGCCGAACTCATCGGCCAGCTGCCCGTTTCGCGCAGCACCCTGCGTGAAGCTTTCCTGAAACTTGCCGCCGACGGACTCATTGAACTGCAACACCAGCGTGGTGCCTGCGTGCGGCGCATGACCAGGGCTGATCTGGCCGAGCTCTTCCAGATGCGCGAGTGTCTGGAAGGTTATGCCGCGGCGCTGGCCGCCCAACGCATTAAGCAGCACAGCAGTCGTGTTTGGCTGCTGGAGGCACGTGCCGTGTGGCTCGCCGACGATGTGCTCGACAATGAACTGACCCACATGGAAAACAACGTGCCCCTGCACGATGGCATCGTTGCCATGGCGGGCAATAAGCGTTTGCAAAGCGCGCTGAAGTTGCTCGAGTTGCCGGGTTACCGTCTGCAGTTTTTGCGTCTGCTCGACCGCGCACAACGCACGGTCTCCGCGCGCCAACATATCGACATCATCGATGCCGTCCTGGCCGGCAAGCCGGTACAGGCGGAAAAGTTGATGCGCGCGCACGTGCGGCGAGCCGGCGAGCTCGCACAGCTGATCCCCGGCTTGGCCTGACATGGACGCCGCGGAAACCGAGGTCAGCGTCGTGGTCTTTGGCCAACACCACGTATTTTGCATGCCGCGCGATGGCCGCACGGTACTCGAAGCGGGCCGCGCGGCCGGCATCGAGCTGCCCTACAGCTGCGAGGCCGGTAGCTGCGCAAGCTGTCGCGCCAAACTCATCGCCGGGCAGGCGCGCATGCTGAATAACCTGATCCTCGATGAAGCGGAGCTTGCCGCCGGTTATCTGCTGGCCTGTCAGACGATCCCGGAAAGCGCTGTCTTGAGTCTCGACTTTGATGCCTGAAGGACCGCCATTTGGATCATTTCGACGACAGCGTGTCAGGGCTGCACAGTCATGGCGATGGGCGCAGTCGACAGCAGCAAGCTGTCAGCGTTTGTTTTCACTACTCAGGATCAACGCGCTATGCCCCATATTGCTGGCAGTGGCAGGGCCAGTGTCTGGGGTGGGGCGATGGCCGCAATGGCATGTCCACTCGCTTCGCCAGTATCGCCTATGAGGGGCGCGTCAAAGGGCACGTGATGGACATTGGCAAAGCAGCTCACCACCGGCGCACTGGCGCTGTGGTGACCACGCTTGATAACGATGCCGTGGTCGCCATTTTTCATGACCACAAACGCGCCGGGTGGATACACCCCCAGTTCCCTGACGAACTGTTGCACCAGTTCGCCGGCGACACGAATGCGCCGCTGCACGAAGATTTCGCGCATCGCCTGGTGTGCATGCGTGCCGCTACGGTAGGCGCGTGGCAAGACCATCGCCGCATCGTTGTCAGCCAGCGCCACCAGCGAGGTCAGTCGGTCGACTTGGTGATCACGGCGACCGTGGGGATAACCGCTACCGTCGCTGCGTTCATGATAGCCAAGCACGATCGAGAGCCACACCGGATTGCTTACGCCGACGGCACGCAGCATTTCAAAACCTTGTTCAGGACGATCACGCACCGCGCGTATCTGAACTAATGGGGAAGCATTCATCGTTTGACCGGCGACACTGAACGTCGCGGCAGTGGGATTTAGGTGAGTGGGGCACTCCCCGACGAATTCCCGCTGCCTGCGGTTTGATCCCCGATGTCGTCCGAGCCGTGTCGAACTTGAAGACCGGCGCTGCGGCACCGTCCCGCTGGCGGGGCCGCGCGCGCCACACTCGGATCGAATAGCGGCGCTGACTCAGCGATCTTCCAGCATGCGCAGGGCGACCCGCAGGTGCTGGTATTTCCATTCGCCGCCGATCTTCACGTAGTCGTCGTTGTAACGCAGCGTCATCCAGGTTTTGCGGTCGCCTTCGGTCTGGTCCCACGGTCCGGCGATATACCACTGGGCGGTGGCGCGGTTGCCGTTCACATCGATGATGGGGTTCATGATGTTGTGTTGCGAGAAACTGAACATCTTCTGGAAGTTCTGAAACAGCTCGCGCACCGCTTTGGGCCCGACGGCTTTGCCAAAATCGGCACTCTCCCAGATGCCGTCTTCAGCAAACAGCGCGCCGATGCGATCGGGGTTGTGCATGTCGTCGCAGATATCGCAATAAATGGCTTTCAGTTTTTTGATCGCCTCGATGTCTTCGAGACGGGTGATGCGTTGTTCTAGTGTCGCGGTATCCATGGTGAATCCTCCTGGGTTGGTAGCCCGTTTATAAGCTGAGACAAAGCTCGGGCACAATGACAACATTGTGTGCGTTCTGCAGACCCTGGCAGTGTGCCTGGTGCAGCTGCACAGGTTCGGCGCAGTGAGTATGCTGGCGACACGTCGATACGAGCGTTCACCCCATAACCTCGCGGGTTGCCACTTTGAGCACCGATCCTTCCTCCAGCGATAGCTTGCCGCTGCATGTGCGTACGCCCGATGTCTGGGTGAGCCAGGTGCTGGGCGAGCCCTTGGCGCTACTCGGCGATCACGCCCATCTGGAACGTAAGGCCGCTGCCAATGCGCTGGAGCTGGTCGGCCGTTGGCCGGGCTCGGCCTGTCCCGATGCCTGGGTCAGCATACTTGCGGCGGTAGCGCGCGACGAAGCCGTGCACCTGCAAGCGGTGAGCCGGCTGCTTGCCGCGCGCGGTGGTTTTATGCCGCGTATCCATCGCAATCACTACGCCAGCGCGTTGCACGGTCTGGTGCGGCGCGGTGAAGGCGCACGCGAGCTACTCGACCGACTATTGGTGTCGGCCTTGATCGAAGCCCGTTCCTGCGAACGCTTTGCGCTTTTGGGACGCTGTGGGGAGGATGCTGAACTCGCGGCGTTTTTTCACAGCCTGCATAGCTCCGAATTGAGCCACTACAAAGTTTTCCTGCATCTGGCCGGCATGCTGGTGACCGCGCGCGAATGGCAGCCGCGCTGGCAGGCCATGCTGGCGGCGGAAGCCGAGATCATGGTTGCTGAGCCGCCCGGGCCACGGATGCACAGCGGCCTGGCGGCAGCCGCGGCCTGGGAATTGGGGCGGCCTTCCCTGTAGGTCCGAATTTATTCGGACACTCGCGATCACAGGGCTGCATAACGAATGTCCGAATTTGTCGGACCTACAAATTCGCCCCGGTTTCACGTCGCGGCCTGTGCATGGGGATCTCGTGGGTGGGACTGCATACAATCAAACGCTCACATCTCCATCAACTCGAGGACGATCTCCATGGGCAAATCCAGTAAACGCATCATTCCACCTTCACAGCAGTCCTATTACGACAACTACCATTTCGCCCCCGCCGTGGTCGACGGCAAGCATCTGCGTTGTTCGGGCGTGATCGGTGTCGATCTCAAGGCCGGCAGCGTGTCCAGCGATCCGACTACGCAGTTCACCCAGGCTTTCGATAATCTCGCCGAAGTGCTAAGCGCCAGTGGCGCAAGTTTTGCTGACGTTACCGAAATGACGACCTTCCACGTCGGCCTGCAGGCCCATCTGGCAGCATTTATGGCGGTTAAGGATCGTTATATGCACGAACCCTATCCGGCGTGGACGGCGATCGGTATCACCGAGCTTGCCATCCCCGGTGGCCTGGTTGAGATCCGGGTGACGGCGCGCCTCGACGGTTGAAAACCTAGGGTGCGCGGCCGCCCGGCCAGGGGCGCGAGCCACTTGCAGCATTCGCGGTGGTGGCGCGCGCCATGTGGGCCGTAATAGAGTGGCTGGCACTATCCACCATGTTTCGCAGGGGAGAATGCACCATGGCCACCAGTCCACAAGCCCAGAGCGCCGCCTTTAGATTGCCCACCGCCCAGGAATTGGGTTTCGACCCGCTTGAACTGCGGCACAAGTACGCCGCCGAGCGCACCCGCCGCCTGCGCGAGGAAGGCAACGCGCAATACCGCGAAGTTTCCGGTGACCTGGAGCACTTCAACGACGATCCTTACATCGAACAGGTGCTGGTACGCGAGCCCTTGAGTGAGACCGTCGAGGTCTTGATCGTGGGTGGTGGTTTTGGTGGACAGCTTGCGGCTGCCCGCTTGAGCCAGACTGGCATCAAGGATTTCCGCATTCTGGAAAAAGCCGGCGATTTTGGCGGCACCTGGTATTGGAATCGTTACCCGGGCGCGCAATGCGACATCGAGTCCTATGTGTACATGCCGCTGCTCGAAGAAACCAATTACATCCCCACGGAAAAATACGCCTTCGCACCGGAGATCCTGGCCCACGCGCAACGCATCGGACGCCACTTCGATCTCTATCCGCGTACTTGCTTTCAGACCCAGGTAAAAACCGTGCGCTGGCACGAGAGCGACAAACGCTGGTTTATCACCACCGACCGCGGGGATCTTTTTAAAGCGCGCCACGTGATCATGTCGAGTGGGCCCTTGAACCGGCCCAAGCTGCCGGGCATTCCGGGCATTGAAAATTTCAAAGGTCATACCTTCCATACCAGTCGTTGGGATTACGACTATTGCGGCGGCAGTTCCAGCGGCGGCATGCATAAACTTGCCGACAAGCGTGTGGGCATCATCGGCACCGGCGCAACGGGGATACAGTGTGTGTCCTATGTGGCCCGCGATGCCAAGCATCTGACGGTTTTCCAGCGCACGCCTTCGGCTATCGATGAACGCGGTAACAAACCCACCGATCCGAATTGGGCGAAGAGCCTGAAAGCCGGCTGGCACGCGGAGCGCAATAACAACTTTGTCTCGATTTTGAGTGGCATTCCCCAGGAAGAAGACCTGGTCGGTGATCGCTGGACCGATTTATTCAAGGCCTTGTCCAAACTGCTGTCGATGACACCCACCGCCGACATGACCATTGAAGACATCACCTTCATGGCGGAAGTCGCCGACTATCAGAAAATGAACAACATCCGTGAGCGTGTGAGCAAAACCGTCGCGGATCCGGCCGTTGCCGAGAAATTGCAGCCCTGGTATCGCCAGTGGTGCAAGCGCCCGACTTTCAACGATGAGTTTCTGCCGACCTTCAATCGCCCGAACGTGACGCTGGTCGATACCGCCGGCAAGGGTGTTGAGCGTGTCACTGAAAAAGGCGTGGTGGTGGATGGCGTGGAGTACGAACTCGATTGCCTGATCTTCGCCACCGGCTTCGAAGTGGGTACGGCTTATACACGACGCTCGGAATTCGAAGTTTATGGAAAAAACGGCCAGTCATTGGCCGATCACTGGGGTCAGGGCATGCGTACTTTCCATGGCTTTCACAGTCATGGCTTCCCGAACCTCTATCACATGGGCCTGACCCAGACTGGGCTGGCGCCGAACTTCACCTACATGCTCGACAACCAGGCCACCCACATCGCCTATGTCGTCAAGGAAGTGCAGGCGCGTGGCAAACAGTGCGTGGAAGCGAGCGTCAATGCGGAAGAGGGCTGGCTAGAGACGGTGCGCAAGCCGAGCATGATGTCCGACTACCTGGCCAACTGTACGCCCGGTTACTACAACGCCGAAGGCCAGGTGGGCGAGGGCAAGGGCAACAAGGGCTTTTTCGAAGAGCAATACGAAGGTGCCGTGCAGTTTTACGCCATGCTCGGTGAGTGGCGTAAGCAGGGCAAACTCGACGGGCTGGATCTGGACTAGCGCGGCAGCGCCGGAGCAGGGCATGGAACATTTTGATGTCATCGTCGTCGGCGCCGGTTTGTCCGGCATCGGCGCCGCGCGGCGTTTGCAGGACACCTGTCCCGGCAAGACCTTTGCCATTCTTGAAGGCCGCGAGGCGATCGGCGGCACCTGGGATCTGTTCAGATATCCAGGTATCCGCTCTGACAGCGACATGTACACCATGGGCTACGACTCCAAGCCATGGCTGGAGCCCAAGGCCATCGCCGACGGGCCGTCGATCTTGTCCTATGTGCAAGAGGCGGCCCGCGAGCGTGGCATCGATAAACTGATCCGCTTCGGTCACCGCATGACGGCGGCGGCCTGGTCCAGCGACAACGCGCGCTGGACGGTCGAATGCGAGCGCAGCAATGGCGAGCGTGCGAGCTTTTCGTGCAATCTGCTGTTTGTCTGCAGTGGCTACTACAACTATGCCCACGGCCACCAACCGGCCTTCGCCGGCAGCGCTGACTTTGTCGGCCGCATCGTGCATCCGCAGTTCTGGCCACAGGATCTCGACTATCGTGGCAAGCGTGTGGTGATCGTCGGCAGCGGTGCAACGGCCATGACCCTGGTCCCGGCGCTGGCACAACAGGCTGCCAAGGTCACCATGCTGCAACGTTCACCGACCTATGTGGTGTCTTTGCCGGCCAAGGATCCGATAGCCACCGTGCTGCGCGCGATCCTGCCCGAGCAGTTGGCCTACAAACTCATACGCGCCAAAAACGTCTGGTTCCAACGCTACATCTACCAGATGACCCGCAAACAACCGGAAAAAATGCGCAAGCGGCTCATCGACATGGTGCGCAAGCAGTTGGGCTCGAACTTTGATGTGGAGAAACATTTCACACCAAGCTACATGCCCTGGGATCAGCGTTTGTGTCTGGTGCCCGACGCCGATTTGTTCAAAGCCTTGCGCAGTGGTAAGGCCGAAGTGGTGACCGATGAGATCGAACGTTTCACCCCGGCAGGTATCAAGTTGAAATCGGGCCAGGAACTGGCGGCTGACATCATCGTCACGGCGACCGGTCTGGAACTCGAGGTACTGGCGGGCGCGCAATACAGCGTTGATGGCAAAGCGGTGGTGTTCCCGGAGACCTACTCTTACAAGGGCATGATGTTCTCCGACGTGCCCAATCTCGTTTACACCATCGGCTACATCAATGCTTCGTGGACACTGCGCTCGGAACTGGTGGGCGAGTACGTGTGCCGCGTGCTCAATCGCATGACTGAACTCGGCGTAGTGCGCGCGACGCCGCGCCTGCGCGCGGTTGATCGCGATATGGCCGAGCGGCCGATGATTGCCGACTTTTCACCAGGCTATATGCGTCGGGCTTTGCATTTGTTTCCACGTCAGGGCGATCGCGATCCGTGGCGCAACACCCAGAACTACACCCTCGACAAGCAGAGCATCCGCGAAGCGCCGATCGAAGATGGGGTGCTGGAATTTGCCGCGGCCGGTCAGAGCACCGCGCTGCAGAGCGCAAACCGTGAGGCGGACATGACGACCCGCTCAGCGGCCTGAGGCGCACGTTGTTATCGCGCTGGGCTTGGACGCTCTGAGGTGGTTGGCAAGGCCAGCGTCAGCAACTGGCGCCGCAGCGCAGGCTTATCCTTACTCGCGCTCTATCTGCTGCCGGCCCAGGCGGTCGATAACTCGCCTACCGCAAGGCTCACCCGCCTCGCCGATTGCATAGGCGAGGCGGGTGACATGAAAGGTGCCCGGCGCGAATCCTTCATGAACGCCTGTCTGGCGGCCAAGGCGCGTGCTGCCGGTGACCCCGGAACACAACAACTGTTGGCACCCGAAGTGGCCAAACCGGCGGCGAGCACGGGCTTGCCATCCCAGGAACGGGTGCTGAGTTGTGCCGCGGCGAGCAAAAATATGGAGGGCGCCCAGCGCACCGCTTATCTGAAGGACTGTCTGGCGGGCCGCACACCGGCGCCCGATGGGGCAAGCAAACGGGCGCAACGCCAATCGGTCTGTCTGGCCCAAGCCAAGCACCAACCCGCCAAGAAACGCCTGGCTTTCCTGGATATCTGCCTGGCCGCGAGCGGCACTGCAGTGCCGGCTGCGACTCCGGGCGCACCGCGCTCAGCAACACCCCAGGACAGCCAGCCTCGCCGTCGTGCGGCCTGCAATGTCATGGCGGGCGACAAACAAGGCAAAGCGCGCGAGACGTTTATCGAGCGCTGCGCGGCAGAAACTCCGGCGGCGCGCATCGAAGCGCAGTCGGGATCAGCCCGCCTTTAGTGGCGCAAGCACCACGACCGTCGTGAACGGGCACTTGCTCGCGGATAAAACTTCGAAATCGAGGTCGTGCCCCTCAGGCCGCGCATCTGCCAACTGTTTCACTTATTTAGGGCAGCCCACGCCTATGCGCTGCCGCCGTGGCCGGTTACCATCCTTCCCATACTTAGTTAAGGTCTAGCACATGCGACTCAAC
>JANOXY010000382.1:0-7072 GCA_031418675.1 Pseudomonadota bacterium | reverse complement strand
CCGAGGGCGAGATCAAGGCCATGCGCTTGAAGGACAACTTAGGCCAGACCACGCTCTTGCATTTCGCCGCGGTCAAACGCAATACATCCCTGGCGCAATCACTGTTTCAGTTCACACCACCGGCCGGTGTTGATGTGGTTGAGGGTGGCGCACCCTAAACAACATCGTGGTCGTTGGGTGCGCGGTTAGAGCTGTGGCTGGATCAGATCCGGATGTACTAACAACTGGGCAGCGGCGCCAGTATGGCTATAGGACTGATACTGGACACCAGCGAGTTCCACCGTCGCCACATCGTGTTGCCAACCGCTGCCGAGCAGGGTGACGCTATCGTCAGTGTTGCCGGTCACCAGCAACTGGCTCGTATGGCTGGTGACAAACATATCGAAGTGATCCGGTAGCCGCAGCAACTGGTTCACATCGAGCACCAGGCTATTGGCACCGCTGCCAGCCAAGTTGATACGCTCTATACCTTGTACGTGCTGATTCGCCGCGAGGGTCAGATCGAGAGTCACACCAGCGCCATCGATGCGCAAGGTATCGATGCCGGCGTCACCTTCCACCGCCAGGGTGTCAGCACTATCAAACACCAGCACGTCATTGCCGGCGCCGCCCTTTAGTACATCGTTGCCGCCGCCGCCGGCGAGAATGTCGTGGCCACGACCGCCGATGAAAATCTCGTTGCCGCTGCCGCCACTGAAGCCATCGTCATCTGCACCACCGATGAAATCGCTAGAAGCACGAAAATCGCGACCGAAGATCACATAGGCGGCACCGGCATAATCGCCGTAGAAGTCGGCGGCATGGGCCCCGACGAACAGATCATCAAAACCGTCGCCGTTGACGTCACCCGCTGCGCCCACCGCATAACCACCGAGATCGCCGGCGTTAACACCGTCGATGCGCATGCCCTGCTGCGCCGGCAAACTTGTGAGTTCGAGCGGCGCGCCTGGCGCGCCGCCATGACCGAACACCACATAAGCCCCGCCGGCGTTACCCGCGGCGCTGTCGTTGCCCGGTGCGCCGAAGATCAGGTCGTCGTAACCATCACCGTCAACATCACCGGCGAAGCGTGCTGACCAGCCGCTGTATTCACCCTCGCCACTGCCACTGAGATGAAAGCCCTGACTGGCGCCAGGGGCAAGCAGGTTCTCGCTAGCACCAAATTCGCCACGATCACCGAGCATCAGAACGTAGTGGGTCGCGCCGCCGCCGGGCGTACTGAAGGGTTCGACGTAAGCGAGTAGCAGGTCGTCGATACCATCGCCGTTAAAATCGCCGCCGGATGTGACACTGCTGAGGGAGGTGCCCGCGAGTTCGCTGTTGGCTTCGAAGACAAAACCGTTTTGGCCATCCAAGGTGCTGAGGTCAAAATTGGCCGGCCAGCTGGAGCGGCTGCCAAATACCAGGTATTTGCCGTCCAGCAGCAGGTCGGTTATGCCGTCGCCGTTGATATCGCCCGCGCCATCGACACGCCGGCCAGTACGGTCTCCCACCAGCCCATCGAAACGCAGGCCGTCGTTACCGTTCAAGGCCGTGACGTCGATATCGGTGATAAAAGGCGCTGCATGTCCGAACAACACATAGGTACTGCCGGCGGGATTACCACTCCCGTCCTGCGGGCCCGCCCATCGGTCGCCGATGATCAGATCGGAAAAACCGTCGCCGTTGATGTCGCCCGCGTTGAGATTCTGAAAATAAGGGTTGCTTTTGTGCAGGCCCGACAAACGCAATCCGGTGCTCGCGGCCTGGGTCGAGGCGTCGATTGGGTTGCTGAAGCCTTGTCCGGAACCGAACACGACGTAGGCTGTTTCATCTGCACTTTCGAGGCCGTTGGTATTGGTCACGAAGACGTCGCTCAGACCGTCACCGTTGATATCACCAGCACTGGCAACAAGGGTGCTGCGATGACTGTCGCTCTGGTTGTCGATAGCCGATTGGGTAATACGCAAGCCGATGGTGCCATTCAGTGACGAGACCGAAAGGCTCGGCACCGGACCCTCCTCGCGGCCAAACACGACGTAGGCGTCGCGGTTCTGCGAACCGACAGTGGGGAGGGTACCGTTGAGGATCAGATCAGACAAACCGTCGCCGTTGACGTCGCCAGCGCCGGCAATCGACAAGCCGAACATTCCATTGGCGCTGGCACCATCGATGCGAAAACCATCTTCACCGTCGAGCTCAGCGAGCGCCAGCACGCGGCGGTTGTCGATCGTTGCACCCTGCTGGATATCAACCCGCGAGGCACCATCGAAATAACGATCGAAGCTGATTCCGCCGATGGCGACGGTGCCGCTGCGTTGCCATGTGCCGCTGAGCAGGATCGTGTCGTCAGTATTCGTGAGGACGCGCAGCGCCGAGCCCCCACTCAGCGCGGGGATGAGTGACTCATCCAGTTCCAGGCGATTGGCGCCACTGCCACGCAGGTCGAGAATTTCGACGTTAGCTACCTGCGCCAGCACGCTGGCGCTGAGTGTTTTGCCAGCGCCCGTGATACGCAGCGTGTCGCTGCCAAGGCCACCATCAACGCGCAGATCAACGCCATCGAACACCAGGGTGTCGTTGCCACCCGCGGCTAGCAGTCGATCTGCACCACCGCCACCGACGAGCAGATTGGCGCTGTTGTTGCCGAGAAGGGTATTGGCCTCCGCATTACCGGTGCCATCCAGATTGCTACGGCCCTGCAGGATCAGTTTTTCCTGGTGAACACCGAGCGTGTAGCTGACGCTGCTGCGGACTGTATCGATACCGGCATCGACGCGGGTGCGATCGATTTCGCGGGCGTTGTCGATGATGTAGGTGTCGTTACCGGCGTCGCCACGCAGGCTGTCCAGGCCGGCACCGCCGTCGAGCACATCGTCACCCGGGCCGCCACGCAAAACGTCGCGCCCGCGGCCGCCGCGCAAACGATCATTGCCCGCCAAGCCCAGTAGCACGTCATCGGCGCGGCTGCCGATCAGCGTGTCGTTGCCGCTGCCACCCCGTCGTGATGCCATTGTGTTGTCCTCCCTGGTCAAGCCCGCGGTGGAGCGCGCCACGCGGCGCCTAGCCTGGATTGATCTTCGCCCAAGGGGCTCGGCCTAACGCTCCCGCGCGTTAACTACCGACCACAATGTGCCGGCGTATCTCGTCGGATTTAAAGCCCAGCGCCATCGGGCGTTGTACACCAGCCAAGGCGGTGACGTCGTAGAGTTCGCGCACAAAACCCTCGATACGCAGCCAATGCACCGCGTCACCGCTGCGCAGATCTACCACCGCAATCGCACAGCGTGGTTCGGCGTCGCGGCGCGCTAATTCGGCGTCCAATGGCAGGCCCGAGAAGGTGCGGTTCTCGCGACAGGTGGACAATCCCACCAGGGCAAAGTCACCGCAGAAAGCGAACCCGCGCAAATAACCGGGCAGGAATGCGACGGGTTCAAAAACACCGCGTGCCAGGTCGACATAACCAAACTGGCCCGCGCCCGAATTTAACACCCACAGCCGGCCTTGATGCAGGCGCGGTGAGTGGGGCATGGAAAGGCCTTCGCATACAACTTCGTTAGTGCTGACGTCCATGACGATGCCGCCATCAACGCGTCGGTCACGCCAGCCGTCTGCCACATCGGAGCGACTTACGGCGCTGACGTAGCGTGCTTGCCCAGCGTCCATCGCCAGTCCGTTCAGATGGCAACGGTCTTCAGCTGCAAGTCGTGAGATGAAGGGCGGACGCCAGAGCGGAACAAAGCTCGCCGTGGCACTCGGTCGTGCCAGACAACCAAACAAGGTGTTCACGAACAGCGGCTCGCCGGCGGCATCAATGCCCAAGTCGTGGATGTCCAGATCGCCGGTGGTGTAGGCCAGGCGCGGCACGTACAGCGCGTCATAGCCCTGATAGTGCTGGCCGGCATCGAGGCTGTTTTCGAAGCGCCACAATTGGTAGAGGGTACTCATCCACAGTGCGCGGTCGTGGGCAATGAGGCCCATACAGCGATTGAAAGTACGCTCGAATACCGACAGTCGGCCATCGGCATTCAAACCGATCAAAAACAGTTTGCCGGCCTGGTAGGTGGTAAAAGCAAACGACAGCTTCTGCTCCGCCAGCCAGGCGGTGAACTGGCGCGAACCCGTGATCTCGAGTTCCGGTTGCGCTGAATTTTGCACGTGACTTGACGACCTCTAAGCCGGTTTGAGCCGCACTATAACCGCTCGCGCTTGTCCTGTGCCGAGCCCCTGTGTTATCTGAAGCCCATGCCACCACTCGCCGACCAATTACGCCCGACCTCGCTGGCCGACTTTCAAGGGCAAGACCATCTGCTCGGTCCTGGACAACCGCTGCGCCGCGCCCTCGAAGAAGGCGCGCTGCATTCGATGGTGTTATGGGGCCCCCCCGGTACCGGCAAGACCACCCTGGCGCGCATGCTCGCGATCAATGCCAAGGCCGAGTTTGTGCCGCTGTCCGCCGTGTTGTGTGGCGTGAAGGACATCCGCGCGGCGGTAGAGCAGGCCGAACAATGGAAGGCCAGCGGGCGCGCCACGGCGGTGTTTGTCGACGAAGTCCATCGCTTCAATAAATCTCAACAGGACGCGTTCCTGCCCCACATTGAAAACGGCACTATCACCTTCATCGGTGCGACCACCGAGAACCCCGCTTTTGAACTGAACAACGCACTGCTGTCGCGGGTGCGCGTTTATGCGCTGCGCGCGCTGGCGCCCGATGCCGTGCGGCTGGTCATCGAGCGTGCGCTGGCCGGCCACGCTGGCAGCCCGGTGGTTACCATGGCTCAAGCACTGCGCCAGCGTCTGGCCGAGGTTGCCGATGGTGACGCGCGGCGGGCGCTGAATCTGCTCGAACTCGCGCTGTCGTTAAGTGACGGTAAGGCGATCGATGAGCGCGCGGTCAAACAGGCGGTGGAAGGCGCCGAGATCAGGCGCTTTGATAAGCGCCAGGACGATTTTTACGATCAGATGTCGGCCATGCACAAATCCGTACGCGGCTCCAATCCCGATGCCACGCTGTATTGGTATGCGCGCATGCTCGATGGTGGTTGTGATCCCGCGTATATCGCGCGCCGGGTCGTGCGCATGGCCAGCGAAGACGTTGGCAATGCCGATCCCCGCGCGCTGAGCCTGGCCATCGATGCCTGGGAAAGTTTCCGCAGGCTCGGTCCGCCGGAAGGTGAACTGGCTATCGCCCAAGCCCTGGTTTATTGCGCCTGTGCGCCGAAAAGCAACGCCGTTTATGCCGCCTTCAACAGCGCCATGGCCGAAGTAAAAAGTCGCGGCTCGGATCCGGTGCCGGCTCATATTCGCAACGCCCCAACTTCACTGGCCAAAAGCATGGGCCACGGTGCCGGTTATCGCTACGACCATGATGAACGGGACGGTGTCGCGGCCGGCCAGACTTATTTTCCCGACGAGATGGGCGAGCGGGTGTATTACCAGCCGGTCAACCGCGGACTGGAGATCCAGATCGCCGAGAAGCTCGCGCGCTTGCGCGGCGAACGCAAAGACTAGTTGGCACTCAAATGACGCCGCGCCACCACCAGCGCGCCGTCGCCATGCCGACCCAGGTCAATACCAGTGAGCCACTGAGATGCACGCCTGCAGTGGCCAGTGCCCAGCCAAATTGAGCGCGCTCCAGCAGATGGACAACTTCGGCGGAAAAGGTCGAAAAAGTCGTGAGACCACCGAGTAGGCCGGTGATCACCAGCAGGCGTAACTCGGGCGGCAAACCCGACTTGATCGAGAAGGCCACGGCCGCGATGCCAACCAGATAGCCGCCGATTAAATTGGCAGCCAAGGTGCCAAAGGGCAGGGTGGGGAAGATCGGATTGAGCGTCAGACCCAGCCACCAACGCAGGCAGGCGCCGCAACCGGCGCCGACAAAAACCGCAATCAGGGAAGTCCAAGCCATGCTGCTACCGCCCGTGGCGTCGATCGATCAAGTGTCACGCTGCCATTGGCCGCTGCATCTGGATTCTAACGCGCGCTCGACACACTAAGACAAGGCGCCGATGACGATGCTTTGCGCGCGACCTGCGGCGCGGATTGTTATCATGCGCCGCGAGTCCAGCCGGCACTGCTGAGGCTCATCACCCCGCTCCAGCACACAGGAATTCCGATGCTCGACCCACAACTGTTGCGCTCCCAGGTTGAAACCGTGCGAAGCGCGCTCGCGCGCCGTGGTTTCCAGCTCGATACCGACGCGCTGGCGCGTCTCGAAGCCGCGCGCAAACAACATCAGACCGCGACCGAGACTTTGCAGGCCGAGCGCAATCGCCGCAGCAAGGCCATCGGCGAAGCCAAGGCGCGCGGCGAAGATATCGAAGCGGTGCGCGCCGATGTCGCGCGTCTGGGCGAAGCGCTGAAAGCCAGTCAAATCCTGCTTGAGCAAGCGCAGGACGAACTGGAAGCCTTTGCCCTGGGCCTGCCGAACCTGCCCGATGTCTCGCTGCCCGACGGGCTCACGGAAGACGCCAATCGCGAGGAACGCCGCTGGGGCACACCCCGTGAATTCGATTTCACACCGCGCGATCACGTTGAACTGGGCGAGATCCTGGCGGGCATCGATTTTGAGGCGGGGGCGCGCATCGCCGCCGCGCGTTTTGCCGTGTTGTCGGGCGAGGTTGCACAACTGCAGCGCGCCCTCATCCAGTTCATGCTCGATGTGCATACCCGCGAACATGGGTATCGCGAGGTTTATGTGCCGTTTCTGGTCAATGCACGCAGCATGCGTGGCACTGGTCAGTTGCCAAAGTTCAAAGAGGATCTGTTTGAAATCCCGACCCAGGGTTTGTTTCTCATCCCGACTGCCGAAGTGCCGGTCACCAACCTCGTACAGGACACCATCCTCGAGGAGGCGCAAATGCCGGCGCGCTACGTTTGCCACAGTCCGTGCTTTCGCAGTGAAGCCGGCTCCTACGGCAAAGACACCCGCGGCATGATCCGCCAGCACCAATTCGAGAAGGTCGAGCTGGTGCAGATCGTACGCCCGCAAGACTCGTGGGCCGCCCATGAACAGTACACTTCGCGTGGCAAGAACCCGCCTGGTTCCGGCCAGCCGGTTCCAGGCACGAAGGCCGCATCTAAACAATCC
>JANOXY010000381.1:0-5629 GCA_031418675.1 Pseudomonadota bacterium | reverse complement strand
ACCACTACCGCGTTATAAGCGGCGTTGCCGGCACTCGGATAACAGGGGCTGGTGGCCGGAAACTGCGCTGCCTGCAGGGCTTTGTAGAGACCGGTGTTGATCGGGGTATTAAAAACCAGATCACCGACCACAGCAGTCCTGGCAAACGGCAGACCGGCTGGATTAAACGGGTAGGGTGTATTGTTCGCTGGCACACCGGGGCCATCGGCGGTACCTAACAGCGGGGCATTTAAACCGGTGAACAGGCCCGGCTCGATATCCGAAGTGCCGATTTCGGGCACTGCACCACCGGCAACGTTACCACCCGCGCAGCTACGCTCCACGTAGGGAACGTTGTTGGAACTGACTTTGTTTACGTCGGCGCCCAGGCAGTTACCACCGGCAACGGTGCTGACATTCAGAAAGTTCAGGGCCACACCTTGCTGTAGGGGGCCAACACCGACACCAGAACCACCGTTGTCCCGCTTGATGACCATTACGCGGGCGTTGCCCAAGGTCGGGGTTTTGGCGGCCGTTGAATTACAAGCCACGGCCCAGTTGTTGGTCCGTGACATGACATTGACCGTGCCCGCTGCTTCGTCACACACGAACTCGATGACTGATTCCTGCGCGCTCTGAGTAGAAGCGGTGGCACCGGCCCAATAGACGATTTTGTCGCCGTCAGCATTGCTGGTCGGCAGGTAAGCAAACGCACTGCCGGCGCTGGACGCCAGGACAGTGGCGATTGCCGCTTGCAAAAGATGATTACGAATCATGAAAAATTCCTCGAATTTGGTTGCCAGTGAAGGCGTTTCAAGCGGCTTTGCGACGGCGGGTTGCGATCAGGCCGGCGATGCCGGAACCCAACATCCACACCGCAGCGGGCACCGGAATCGGTGCAACGTTGTAAGACAGGCTTGTGCCTGCGCCAGCGCTGTAGTCCAGCTTCCACTCACCGGGGTACTTGGTCGAAGCCACTTGACCCACCACGTTGAAATTGACACCCACACCGTGGTGGAAGAAGTAGGGCAGCGACTCGCCGAGCATGCCGGCGTTGTTAAAATCGCCAGCGCCGTCGATGTTGGTCTTATATTGTTGATCGAAATACGACGGGCTAGCAGGATTGGTGGTTACGGCGACATTGCCGGCTGCTAGCGGGTTACCGGGCAGAGAGTTCTGGTTGGAGAACCACGTGGCGGCGGCGCCCAGTGCTACAGTTATGCCCTGGTGGGCAGTATTCGGACCGGAGAAGACGGTACCGGGCTTTACGGTGGTCTGGAAACCATACTCGTCCCAGAACGGGCCGCCCAAATCCCCTTCAGGGTCGGTAACGGCATGACTGATAGCGACAATATTCCACTGGAAACCGCCTAAATTTGTCACGCCACCGAGAAAGGTATTCAGGTTGGTGAGGTCGGTGCCTGCGATTGCAACATTGAAACTGTTGGCAGCCTGCGTGTTAAAGCTGGTGGCGCTGAGACCGGTGTTAAACACCGCTGACCGGTTATTGCCGCGGTCGAACATCGCCAGGACCAGACTGCCAGCGCCAGTGCCACTGCCTAAGCCGTTGCCAACGTTATCAGTATTGATCGGTGCGGCCTGTGCACCGAGCGCGAACGTCATGGACACTGCTGCTGCGAGCGCCTTGAGTGTGTGTGTCATTTGCATTTCTAACTCCATAAGTAAAGGTGAGTAGCATTCGTCTCATGACGAGACGACATCGGCCATGTTCATCCGCTTTATTGATCTTCCCTGCACAGCCGATTGAGTTCAGCGCAAGCGCTGCTTCGTGCCGGGGTGCAATGTGCACCACGAAGATGTCGAGCCGTGTTCGGTTTGATTAAATTTTTGTGACGGCAGTATTGCCGGCTTGCATGACATCTCGATGACGGCGACTGTCACAATTTCGTAACGGGACGAACTGACGCGCCGTGTGCCGCTGGGGCAACTCAAAGCCATGGTTAAAGCATCTAATGTGACGATTAGAGGTCTTTTTTGTGACGTTTAAATGTCAGTTGATCAGTGCTGAGAAGCGGTACCCGATACTGCGCACGGTCTGGATATAGTTTTTACAACCGAAGGGTTCGAGTTGTCTGCGCAAGCGACGCACGATCACATCAACGGTGCGCTCGTCGATATCTCTGGTTTCGCCCCACACCCCGTCCAGCAGTTGGGCACGGGAATAAACCCGCTCCGGATGGGAGATAAAAAACTGCATGAGACGGAATCCAGTCGGGCTCAGCGACACCGGCCGATGGTTGGCCGTCACCCGGTGGGTAAGCTTATCGAGCCGGATGGCGCCGAGTTCCATCACATCATCACCAAGCACGGGCTGCGTACGACGCATCACAGAGCGCACCCGCGCCAGCAGTTCAGCGGTGGAAAACGGCTTGGTCATGTAATCGTCTATGCCCAGCTCGAGCCCGCACACGCGATCGTCCTCGGCCACCCGCGCGGTCAGCATGATGATCGGAATGGTACTGGTCCTGGTGTCTTCTTTGAGCCTGCGTGCGAAATCGAGACCGCTGATGCCAGGCAACATCCAATCGAGCAGGATGAGATCCGGGATGACGGTGCACATGACCTGCTGCGCCTGGTGCACATCGCCCGCTTCGAGATAGTTGTAGCCGTTGCTGGTCAAGGTAAACCCGAGCATCTGCCGAATCGCAGGCTCATCCTCAACGATGAGAATATTCGCTGACATAGTCCGTGCCGCTGGCCACCACGCTGTGTTACCGGTGACAGTTGTACGGTCTTTTTGTTACGTGTCGATGACCGCCGCATGACGCAAACAGCGCGCGGCAGCCTACACTGTCAGGGGCGCCCGCCAAGCCAGTTGGTGCTCGGGAGCATCGATCGATCGCGTGGTGACGCAGTGTTTGCCCGGCCGGCAATATCCAGATGTCACCACGTCGGCTGAAAAAGAGCCGCTGCGGTCAGCACAAAATTAAACGAGAGGTCACCATGGATTTTGGCGTCGTCACACAAAACACTGAATACGGTATCCGTCCCGACGTCTGCGCGCGCGAAGCCGAAGCGCGCGGCTTCGAGTCGGTGTGGTATCCCGAGCACACCCATATTCCCGCCTGCCGTGAAACACCCTATCCCCTGGGCGGCGAGCTGCCCAGACAGTACGCACACTTCATGGATCTGTTTGTCTCCATGATGGCCGGCGTCGGCGCCACACAACACATCAAGATTGGTGCCGGTATTTGCCTGTTGATGGAACACGATCCGATTGTCGCCGCCAAGGCCATCGCGACCCTGGACACTTTGTCCGGCGGACGCATTCTGTTTGGTATCGGCGGCGGCTGGAATCGCGAGGAGATGGCAAACCACGGCACACGATTTGAAGATCGCTGGAAGATCCTGCGCGAGCGTGTCGCGGCGGTGAAAACGATCTGGACCGAAGATGAAGCCAGCTATCACGGCAGCTTCGTCAATTTTGATCGCATCTGGTGTTGGCCAAAACCGCTGCAACGCCCCCATCCGCCGGTGTTGCTGGGCGCTGTCAGCGGTGCCGGTTTACAACGGGTGGTGGACTATTGTGATGGTTGGCTGCTGGTCGATCCCCGCGGTGGCACCTTGCAGAAAGCCAAACAGGAATTGGGCGCACGCTGCGCTAAAGCCGGCCGCGATCCGGCCTCGATTCCAATCACGGTGTTCCTGGCCATGGAGATGACTAGTGAAATCCTCGACGAATATCAAGCCGCCGGTGTGGCGCGGGTGGTGCAATTTCTGCCGCCCGATACCCATACCGAGGCGATGGCGGTGATGGATACGACGGCGAAATTTATCGCGCGTTATCGGTGAACAAGCGCGTCTCTCACCCTGGCCGCCTCCTTGCCAGGGTGAGGAGATAGCTGGCGTTGCTGCTCAGCAAGCCTCAAACAGGCCCGCTGCGCCCATGCCCTTGCCGACGCACATCGAGACGATGCCGAATTTTTTCTTGCGCCGGCGCAGCTCACGTACCACCACGCCGGTCATGCGTGAGCCGGTCATGCCAAAGGGATGACCGATGGCGATCGAGCCGCCGTTGACGTTGTAGATCTCGTTGTCGATGTCAAGTTTGTCACGGCAATACAGACACTGCGATGCAAAGGCTTCGTTTAACTCTATGAGATCGATATCGGACAATTTAAGCCCGGCGTATTTCAACAATTTCGGGATCGCGAAGATCGGCCCGATGCCCATTTCATCGGGTTCACAACCGGCCACGGCAAAACCACGGTAATAAGCGAGCGGGGTCAGGCCGAGCTGCTGCGCGCGACGTTCCGACATCAGTAAGGTCATGGACGCGCCATCGGACAACTGTGACGCATTGCCGGCCGTCACCGAACCGTCCTTCTCAAACGCCGGCGCCAGGGACGCCAAGCCAACCAAGGTTGTATCGGTACGATTGCATTCGTCGCGATCAACCGTGCCTTCAACGATCTTGCTTTCTTTGGTGTCTTTGTTGATGAGCTTCAACCATGGCACCGTCATGGGCGCGATCTCGTCGGCCACATGGCCGGCCGCCACCGCTGCTGCGTAACGCTGCTGGCTCTGCAGAGCATAGGCGTCCTGTTGTTCGCGGGTGACCTTGTAACGGCGCGCCACCACTTCGGCGGTATTGCCCATGGGCATGAAGATGGCGGGCATCTCGGCCATCAGTCGCGGGTGTTCATCAAACTTGGCGGGTGTGCCACGCTCAAGCCCGGTAATCGATTCAACACCACCGGCCATGGCCACTTCCGCGCAGCCGCTCATGATCTGGGTAGCGGCAATGGAAATGGCATTCAAGCCCGACGAACAGGCGCGACTGATGGTGGAAGCGGCCACCGAGACCGGCAGTTTCGACAAGGCCACGCCGTAACGCGCGACGTTGGCCGACTGTTCGCCGATCTGGCGCGCTGCGCCGACCACCACATCATCGACCTCGGCGGCATCGAGCCCCGGATTGCGCGCCAGCAGCGCGTCGATGCAATGGGCGATGAGTGAGTCAGCGCGGGTCAGGTTAAAAGTACCGCGATGGGCCTTGGCCAGGCCGGTGCGGATGTTGTCAACGATGACGACTTGATTCATGGCTTACCTTGAGGTTTGACGGTGAAGGATGGCGCCTATGTTAACGCGCCCCACCCGGCCCTGTGGGTCCGAATTCATTCGGACATTGATCCCAAAGTCCGTCCGAGGTGAATGTCCGAATAAATTCGGACCCACATTAGCACTCAGCGCAAAGTGATCTACTCCCAGGCGCGGGCGCCCCCGCCCCGCCCCTGTGGGTCCGAATTCATTCGGACATTGATCCCAGAGCCTGACCGAGGTGTATGTCCGAATAAATTCGGATCCACATTTGCACTCAGCGCAAAGTGATCTGCTCCCAGGCGCGGGCGCGCCAGCGCGCCAGCATGAGGATACCGACCAGGCTCACATACACGACCGCCGCCACCCAGCCACCGGCCGCGCCCAGGCCATATTGCGGCAACCAGCCGACGAATCCCTGACCGGGCGCGAACGCCAGGCTATGGGCCAGTGGCACGAACAAAAACCATGACATCCCCAGGATCAGCGCGGCCGGCACAGTCGCGTCACCGGCCCCGCGCAGACAGAAGCTCGCGCCCAGAATCATGCCGTCGAATAACTGGTAAGCCGCCGCCAGCCACATGAGCAC
>JANOXY010000380.1:0-4267 GCA_031418675.1 Pseudomonadota bacterium | reverse complement strand
GCGCTCGCCAGCTATCACCACGCCCAGAGCAATCCCCGTGCGGTGATGTACGGCCGGCCCCTCGACGAGGCCAGTTACGATGCCTCGCGCTGGATCACCGAGCCTTTCCATCTCTATGACTGTTGCCTGGAAAACGACGGTGCGGCGGCGCTGGTGCTGGTCAATGCTGAACGTGCCAAAGACTTCAATCATGAAACCTGTTACCTGCTCGCCGCCGTCGGTGGCAGCGATCATCGTGCCGGCGCGCCGGTGCATAACGCGCCGGACTACGCCAGCGCCACGTTCAAGAGCGTGGCTCCACGCTTGTATCGCATGGCCGGCCTCGGACCCAGCGATATCGATGTGCTGCAGAGCTACGAAAACTTCACCGGTGGCGTACTGATGAGCATCGTCGAGCATGGTTTCTGCAAACCGCAGGAGTGCAATGAATTTTTCCAGCTCGACAATTTGCTGGCACCCGATGGTGACCTGCCGCTCAATACCAGTGGTGGCAATCTCGCCGAGTGTTATATGCACGGCCTCGGTCTGAACATCGAAGCAGTGCGCCAGATCCGTGGCACCTCAACTGCGCAGGTCGCGCGTGTTGAGGTTTCGATGGTGACCTCCGGGCCGATGGTCACACCGGTCAGCAGCTGCATCTTCGGCGCGGAGGCCACCCTGTGAGCACGCCGTATCTGAACCTTGGGTTACCGGTGCCCTTGGCCAGCGATCTTGATCGCCCCTTCTGGGAGGGGCTGCGCGCCGGGCGTTTATTGCTGCAACGCTATCGCGCCTGTCATCGTTTTCAGTGGGGCGCGGAATGGATTTGTCATCGCTGTCTGAGTTTCGACTACGATTTTGTCGAAGTGCCGCCCGCAGGACGTCTCTACAGCCATCAACGGGTCTGGCATCCCGTGCATCCGGCGCTCGCGGAGCAAGGTCCCTACATCATTGCCCTCGTTGAGATCCCCCACGCCGACAATGTGCGCCTGGTGGGTAACCTGCTCGGCGATCCGCATCAGCCCTTGGTGATCGGCACCGAACTCGAGGCGGTATTTGAACAACACACCAACGCCGAGCCACCCTTCGCCCTATTACAATGGCAAGTGCAAACATGACGCCTGTAGGTCCGAATTTATTCGGACACCACGCCCACCAGCTCCCAAAGCCCCGCATCCCAGTTCCATGACCCCCGCCGCGCGCCTGCCTATTGGCCACCGCCGATACGCGCTACTGGCCTTCGCTCTATTTGCAGCCAGCGCCCGCGCCGAGATCACCGCCTTGGAATTGGCCGAGACCTGCAGCCGCGCCTTGGCCCAGAACTACGTCGGGCTCGATGCCGAAGCCTGCAATTGGTATGTCGCACCCTGTCCGGTATGTGGGCCCGCAGCGACTAGCGAGTCTGAGTGGTGTGTGCCGGCCGGTGAGCCTGTGACCGTCATTGCGACCCGCGCAGCGGCAGCTTTGCGCGCTCGACCCGATGCCGCCCATGAACCCGCCCGGGCGGCGGTCAAAGATATTCTGAGCCGCGCTTATCCTTGTCGATAAACGGCATTCACCACGCCGCTTCGAGCAGTTCCAAGACCACGGGTGGCCCGCTGATGGGGCGCGGATTGGTTTTTACCCACAGGTCATGCATGGCTTCTTCGGCAATGCGTGGCAACAGTTCGCGCGGCACATTGGCGTCGCGTAGACGCCCCGGCAATCCGAGATCAGCCACCAGTTGCGCGACGATATCGGCGGCCGCCCGGTCGGGCGCGCCCATGGCCTGGGATAACAGCTGCTGGCGCTCGCGCGTGACGTCCAGGTTGTAGCGCAATACGTGTGGCAGCATCACACAGGACGTTTCACCATGGGGCATGCCCGCAGTACCACCCAGGACATGACCGATGCCATGACTCGCACCGAGATCGACCATGGTCGACACGCCTTGGATCGAGAGCCACGAACCCAGCTGACACTGCAGACGCATGTCGAGGTCCTGCGGATTTTTCAGGCAGCCGCGCAGGCCGGCGGGCAGCAGCCGCAAGGCATGCAAAGACGTTGCCTCCACCGGTGGCGTGACATTGATCGAACACCACGATTCGACCGCATGATCAAGCGCGCGTATGCCGGTGGAAAACCACAAGCGCGGGGGTGTGGCCAGGGTCAGCGCTGGATCGAGTATGACCACAGCCGGTGCCAGATCCGGATGGACATAGAGTTCTTTACGCGGCCCGCGCTCGTCGGTGACACCGGCAAATTGCGTAAATTCACCGGCCGACAGCGTGGTCGGGATCATGATGTAGGGCAGCTGCGGGCCGGGCGCCGTCGAAGGCACACGCAGGGCATCGAAGTCAGCCACCGTCTGGACGTTGTTGGTCAGACACTGGGTCGCGACCTTGGTCGCATCACACACCGAGCCACCACCAAAACCGACCACGGCATCGGCCTTGTGTTTGCGCAGGGCGGCGACAATGCGCAGCACATCGCCCCGCGGTGAGTGAGCACCGATGCCGGTCACCACTTCCAGACAACGGGCACCGAGCGCGGCCTGCACTGAGGCCGCCAAGGCGCCAGGTGCCGACAGGCTGTTGGTGGTGACCAGCACCACGCGCGTTGCGCCGAGTTTGTCCAATTCGGCCGGCAGGGCCTGGGCGATAGCTTTGCCATAAACCACGGATTGCCGCGGCGGCGGTGAAAACTGTCCGGATAGTGTCATTGTGAATTTCCCCTCGGGCTGCTGCGCAATGGCAACGGTGCGTGCGCGATGCGCGCTAGTGTACCCGCAGCGTTGCGGATTTCGCTTTCACTGACGCGCGCGCTTTGGTGCCGGACTGGCGTCACCGCGCGGGCCTTGCCCATGGACCTCATTGCAAGCGCAAGCCTGCTGCGGAGCTTGCCAGGTATCGTTTCGGTGTAGTGATTTTCCAGTCACATGGCGGGCGTGAGGCCCCGGCGTTTATCATCACGCCCTCAACTCACGAGGCTCCCGACATGACCCAGCACCAGGCCCCGCACGAAGCGCAGGCATTTGCCGATGCCATCGCCCTGGCCAATATTCCAAGCCTGCTCATGGTGCTGGTCCAACTGACCGGTGATCTGCACTGGCTGGAAGAACCCTATCGCCCGACGCGGGCCCGTGGGGCAACGGACCATGACGACGGCGGCCTGGCGCCTGCCGAGCAGACCATCGTGCGGCGCGCTGCACTCGCAGCCATTCTGGCGTGGCGCGGCGGCCAGCCGCCGGCGATCCCTGAACCCGATGCGGCCTTGCGACAAAAAATGCTGAGCGTCGCAATGGGTGAAAACATTCCTGCGGATTACGACGGCATCATCGCCGCCGAGTTGCCACTGGCGGCACACGATCAACACCAGCCGATGCAGGTCCCCGATGGTTTTCAAGCGGTGATCATCGGCGCCGGTGTATCGGGATTGTGCGCCGCCATTCATTTTCAGCGCGCGGGTATTCCGTTTGTGATTCTGGAAAAGAGTGCCGCGCTGGGTGGCATCTGGCGCGACAATCGTTATCCCGGTGCCGGGGTTGATACACCCAATCACCTGTATTCCTATACGTTCGCACCCTACGACTGGACGATGTATTTTGCGCTGCGTGATGAGCTCGAAACCTATCTGACCCACGTCGCGACAAAATTCGATCTGCATCGTCATATTCGTTTTAACACCACGGTCGAAGCGGCCGACTACGACGTGCAGGCGCAGCGCTGGCGGCTCACGGTGCGCGAAGCCGATGGCTCCCCCGGCCGGCGTAATGCCGATCTGTTGATCAGCGCCGTGGGCATTTTTAATCCGATCAAGATGCCCGACATCAAGGGCCTGGATTGTTTTGCCGGGCCGCGTTTCCATACTGCCGAATGGCCCAAGGATCTTGATCTGCAGGGCAAGCGCGTGGCCATCATTGGTAACGGCGCGAGCTGCATGCAGACCGCACCCGAGATCCAGCATCAGGTCGAGTCGCTGACCATTTTTCAACGTTCGCCACACTGGGTTGCACCTAACACGCAGTTCCGCAAACCGATCCCCGCGCCGCTGCGCTTGTTGCTGAAGGAAGTACCGCTTTATCGCGCCTGGTATCGACTGCGCCTGGGCTGGACCTATGGCGATCAGGTTTTCAACGCACTGCAGAAAGATCCGGCCTGGCCACATCCCGAGCGTTCGTTGAACAGGGCCAACGACTCCCATCGCGGCTTTTTCACCATCTACATCGTCTCGGTACTGTGCGATCGTCAGATCCTGCTGGACATGGTCATGAGCATGTACCCTCCTTTTGGCAATCGCTTGCTGATGG
>JANOXY010000379.1:0-2433 GCA_031418675.1 Pseudomonadota bacterium | reverse complement strand
CTTCACGGGGACTTCCGTTGCGGAGAGATGTGCGCAGGAGAAATGACACTCCGGTCGATGGTAGCGGTACACATGGCCAGTCAGGCCCGAGCGCTGACGTCCATCCAGGCGCCGACGATTTCGATCGTTTCACCTTCACCGTCGCGGACCGCGCGCATGGAATCAACGACGTTGAGGTAATTGCCGTCGCGGTGGCGGACCCGGTATTCGAGCACCGCAAAATGACTTTCCGTGCCAGTCAGGGCGGCCAGCGCTGCGCGGTAACGCGCCAAGTCGGCAGGATGAATCAAATCCTTCCAGAAGTTCACGTCAACTACCGCGGCTGTGCGCTCGAATCCCGTTAGCCGATAGAAATTCTTGCTGATGTAGCTCGGGTGCAATACTCCCTCATCCGACGAAAAGCTGTAGAGAACAGCAGGGCTGAACTCTACCCAATACTCGAGAAGTTCGTTCGCGTCGTCGAGATCTTGGACCTTGCCGTCGAGCTCGGCGTTGATACCCGCCAGTTGCTCGCGCAGCCGCCGTTCGTTAACTCTCAACTGATGGTAGTCGCGCGCTTCGCCAATCGCGGCCACAAGTTCCTCGGCTAGGCAAGGTTTGCGAACCACGCGATGGACAGTGCCACTCTGTAAAGCCGCCACCGCGATCTCCAGTTGGTCGCTGGCAACCAACATGACGCCTACCGATTCGGGCCAACGTTGCCGGCTTTCTCGCTGCACGGCCAAGCCTTCCGGGCCAGATGTCGCATAGTCGGTGACAATCAGCGCAAATTCGTGTTCGCGAACAAGTGCCTGGCGTACTTCGGCTGGCGACGTCGCGAGAAGGCAATCAAATTCGCGGGTGATGTGCGCGTCAAGGCTGCTGGCCATGGCCAGCAGTTTGAGCTTTTGCATGTTCATGCTTTCATCCTGGCTAGCTTCGCAAGCGTTTGTGATCTCCACTTCGATCCCAGATCAGCAAAATCGCCTTTGGCTGAACGGCGTGTTCCGCGGCCACCTCGGAGCCTGTATACGGTGGGTGTTACCATAGCCTATGGAACTATTTTTTCGATTCGATTTTGCGGCCGCGCGCTATCTGCCGAACGTAACGGCGTCCCACCGATGCCACCGTATGCATGGGCATACGTTTCACGTAGAGCTCACTATCCGGGGCGAAGTGGGTCAGGACACCGGCTGGATTGTCGATTTTGATGATGTCGACCAAATTATCGGGGAACTGAAGGACGAACTCGATCATCGCCAGCTGAACGACCTCCCAGGCCTGGAAAATCCGACTACTGAACAATTGGCCCAATGGCTGTGGGCCCGCATCGGAACGCGCTTTGCCGGCCTGTATCGTGTGACTGTGCAGGAGCATCCGTCACGCGGCGTTAGCTACTACGGACCCGCGCACTGAGTGCGCACTCAGGTTGGCATCGGATGCCAACCCGCGTCGGCCCAGAGCTGTCCGCTCACCGCCGAGTTGCGGATCAGGAACGAGATGGCGTCAGCAATTTCTTCGGGCCGAATCAGGCGCTTAATCTGGGTTGCAGGTAACACCTGTGTATTGATGTAGTCCTCGCCCAGGGCGCGAACCATCGGTGTATCGGTAAATCCGGGATGCAGTACGGCGCAACGCACACCGTAATACATCGCCTCCTTCATCAGGGTCGCCGCGGCGCCTTCAAGTCCAACTTTAGTTGCAGCGTAGGAAATCTGGCCCTTATTGCCTTGTGAGGAAACAGAACCGATGAACACGATCACACCTTGAGTCCCTTCCGCCGGTTGCCATTGTTTAAGACCGCGCGCGAATCGGTCCTCAGCCAGCTGAGCGACCATCTCAAGGGCCCAGTACACCGGCGCAATGAGGTTGACCTCCATCACGAGGCGAAAATGTTCAATGGGATACAGGTTGGCCTTGCCCTTTTCTTTGTTCATCTTGACCGCGAGCGCATCGCGGGTGATGCCGGCCGCGGGCACGCAGATATTCACCAGACCATGGTGCTCACGCATGGTTTCGAACACTTCGCGGCGAAACGTCGCGTCGGTGGTGTCACCACGAAACGCGAGTGCAACCTGTGAGCCATTAGTTTTATTCAGCTCATCTGCAACTTCGATAACGGCAGCAGAGATGTCGACCAGCGCTAGTGCGGCCACGCCTTGCCTGCGCAGCTCCTCTGCTGCTGCGCGTCCTATACCACTCGCGGCGCCGGTGATGACAGCGATTTTCCCTTTGATATCCATTGGCTACACGGTCTCGCGAAGAGTAATGTCGACGGCATTATAGGGGCTTTATGATGCGTCGCAAAAATGGGGGGTGAGCACCTGCTGCGAGGATAGTCCCGCAGTTTGCTCGATGCTCCAGCCGCCGCCGGGCGGACCGCCAATGTTCGTAGCAGATTATTCGAAATGCACCGCACGTGCGGGCTCGATAGCGGCTGCCCGTAGTGCGGGA
>JANOXY010000378.1:0-7914 GCA_031418675.1 Pseudomonadota bacterium | reverse complement strand
CCTGTTGGCGGCAAGTCTGGCCGCCCTAAGCGCCCAGGCCGCCGATAAGCTCGATCTGGCGGTGTCCGAGACCAGCGCTGCATCAGGTGATGCCAGGCGCGAAGTCGCGGTGGTGGAAGTGATCGGCAAACACGAGAACCTGCCTGACCTGGCCGGCTCGGCCACCATCATCGACAAGCGCGAACTGGATGCCGCACGGGTATTCACGGTCAGCGAGGCGCTGCGCAAGGTGCCGGGTGTCACGGTCCGCGACGAAGATGGTTTTGCCTTGCGGCCCAACATCGGCATCCGCGGCATGAACCCGACACGATCAACCAAGGTGCTGCTGCTGGAAGATGGGCTGCCGCTCGCTTATTCGCCCTATGGCGATAACGCCAGCTACTACCATCCGCCGATCGAGCGTTTTGAGCGCGTCGAAGTTTTGAAAGGCGCCGAGCAGATTCTGTTCGGGCCACAAACCATCGGCGGCATCATCAACTACATCACGCCGCAACCGCCCCAAAAGCCAGGCGGTAACCTGGTCCTGAGCGGTGGCAGCCGTGACTACTTCAACGGGCGTCTTGCGCTGGGTGGTCACGGCATGCTGTTCGATGTCACACGCAAACAGGGGGATGGCAGCCGCGACAACGAGAGCACGGAACTCAACGACCTGAATTTCAAGGCCGTGCGCCAACTCACTCAACAGCACGCCGTGACCTTCCGCGCCAACTATTACGGCGAAGACTCGGATGTCACGTATTCCGGCATCACCGATGCCGAACTGCGCAACTTCGGCTACCGCTATAACCCTTTCGAAAACGACCATCTGGAAGTTGATCGTTATGGCCTGTCCATGACCCATGAATACGCCTACAACAACCAGGTGCGCCTGACCACGAGCGTCTACGGCACCTATTTCGGCCGCGACTGGTGGCGTCAGGCCAGTACCACCGTGGACGGCCAGTGCGAGGCATCGGTGCCCGGCTTCGGCGCCGAGCGCGCGGCCGGACGGCGGGTCGATCCCAATGCCTGCAATTCGGTGCAGGGCCGGCTGCGCAACTATTACACCTGGGGCGTTGAGCCGCGCCTGACAGTCAATTACCAGGTGGCCGCGCTCGAAAACGAATTCCAGGCCGGCTTGCGTGCGCACTACGAGGGCCAGGATCGCAGCCAGGTCAATGGCAACTCGCCTGAGGCGCGGCGTGGTGTCGAAGTCGAAGATAACGAGCGTGAAGTTGACGCCTATTCGATGTTCTTCCAGAACCGCGTCAAGCTCGGTCAAGTCAGTTTGACGCCGGGTGTGCGTGTTGAATATGTCGATAGCAAACGCGAGAACCAACTCACCGGGGCGGCCGGTGATACCGATCTGGCCGAAGTGATCCCGGGCATAGGCGCGACCTACAACCCGCTACAGCAAGTCACGTTTTTTGCGGGCCTGCATAAGGGCTTCGCACCGCCGCGGGTGGAGGACATGATCGTCACACCGGGCGGCTCGGCGGTCGCGACCTTTACTGACGTGGACGCCGAGCAGAGCTGGAACTTCGAGGCTGGTTTGCGCAGCGCGCCGTTGCCGGGCGTAACTGTTGAGAGCAGTTATTTCCGCAACGCGTTTTCCAACCAGATTGCCGTGGGCTCCATCGCCGGTGGCAACATCAACCTCTCGTCTGGCAAGTCCTTGTATGAGGGGCTCGAACTGGCGACCCGTGTCGACAGCAGCGGGCTGATCAATACGCCCTATAACGTCTACTGGAATCTGGCCTATACCGTGCTGCCCACGGCGCGCCAGGAAAGCGAATTTCGCCGCGTCGACAACGGCCTGCCGGTTGATGGCAGTGTGCGCGGCAATCGCCTGCCCTATGCCCCAAAACACCAGTTGACCAGCACCATCGGCTACAGCGCGCCGCAGGGTTGGGACATCCGCCTCGAAGCAGTACGCGTGGACCAGCAGTTCTCGGACTTCTCCAACACCCGCATCGCGCCTGCCAACGGTGACGGCCTGCACGGTTTGATCAAGCCCTATCTGATCTTCAACCTCGCCGCCAACTACACCCTGCCCAGCGCACCAGCGACCTTGTTCATCGCGGTCAAGAATCTTTTTGATCGTGATTACGTTGTCGACCGCACCCGTGGCATCCGGGTCGGGGCGCCGCTGCTGGTGCAGGGCGGCGTCGACTGGCGCTTCTAAGCCGGCTGCATCGCGCGCAAAAATTCCGGCTAGAATGCCGCTCGCCAGCCCGTCGCCGGGCCGTGGTTTTAATAGCCAGCAAGCGCTTGCGGCCGCATCCCAGATGAGCGCCTGTAACCACGGGCGCGAAACAACGCGGCGTGCTGACGATAAGCAGCGCCAGACGCTGCGCGAGATCGCGCGCAATGCGGCGGATAGTTCTCAGCGACCGATGCGGTATCCGGGTTAACGTGCCGGCCCCGATGCAGGCGAATTGTCTCGATGTCAGAAAATCCAAGCAGCGCAGCCCTAGCTAACAAAGTCGCAACCACGACGCGATCGAGCTACGACGGTCGTCCCGTTGCACTCTTGACCCAGCACGGCAAATTGCAGGCGCTGGCACCGGTCCTGCACCAGGTGCTTGGCTGCGCCATTCAATTGGTCAGCGGTTACAACACCGATCTCCTCGGCACTTTCACGCGCGATATTCCGCGCCAAGGCACTCAGCTGGAAGCGGCACGGCGTAAGGCGCAGATCGGTATGGCGTTGTCAGGACTGTCCCTGGGCCTGGCAAGTGAGGGAAGTTTTGGCGCCGATCCCGTCGCTGGCATGTTCCCGTGGAACGTGGAATTGCTGATTTGGATCGATACCGAGCGCGAACTCGAAGTGATTGGCTTGGCGCAGGGCAACGCCTCCTTCGGGCACCTCTTGACTGGCGATTGGCATGCCGTCGTTGGCTTTGCGCAGGAGATGGCGTTTCCGTCCCACCACCTGGTGGTGCGACCCGCGTCAGAAGAGGGTTTGCCCGTACGTAAAGGGATCGACGGCTGGGACGACTTGCAGAGCGCCTTTCAAGAGGCCCTAGGGCTGGCGAACAACGGTCTGGTATTTGTTGAGTCCGATGTGCGCGCCCATAGCAATCCCACGCGCATGGCCATGATCGCACTTGCCGCGGAAGATCTCGCAAAAAAACTCAGTTCATTATGTCCGGCCTGCCAGAGTCCGGGCTTTGCTGCGGTAGAACTCATCCGCGGCTTGTCTTGCGCTGGTTGCCACGCGCCGACCCAAGAGATGCGGGCCGAGATCTTCGGCTGCGTTAAGTGCGACCATCGTGTCACCCATGAGCGTAGCGATCAGCAGTTTGCCGATCCGGGACGCTGCAATTTCTGCAATCCCTGATGCTCAACCGGCACAAACGCAGCGATACAAGGCACGTGTCGTTGTACCGTCGTGCGCTGGGTACAACATCTCTTGCACAGCGCCGTTTGAATCGAACAACGTGACCGACGTCCGCGCTCCAGCAATACCACTAGCGATGGATGAAACACTGCTCGCTGACATCGAGCGCGCAGCGGCCGTGTTGCGCGCAGGTGGTCTGGTGGCGCTGCCCACTGAAACGGTCTACGGCTTGGGCGCCGATGCGAGCAATATCGCCGCCGTGCAGCGCATTTTTGCAGCCAAAGGACGACCGGCAGATCATCCTTTGATAGTCCATATCGCGGCGGCCACGCAGCTCACGGCATGGTGTGCCGATGTGCCAGCAACTGCCTGGTTACTGGCGGCGGCCTTCTGGCCCGGACCCCTCACCCTGATTCTGCGCCGCGATGCGCGGGTGCTTGATGCGGTCACGGGCGGTCAGGACACCGTCGGTCTGCGCGTGCCGGCACATCCCGTCGCGCTCGAACTCTTGCGTCGTTTTGGTGGTGGCATCGCCGCACCATCGGCCAATCGTTTTGGCCACGTGAGCCCCACCACCGCCGCCCACGTACGCGCCGAGCTGGGTAATGACGTCGACATGATTCTCGACGGTGGTGCCTGCACGGTCGGCATAGAATCGACCATCGTTGATCTTTCCGGGACGCGGCCGCGCATCCTTCGACCTGGTAGTGTGAGCCGTGCGGACATTGAAGCGGTGCTCAGCACAAGGTTTGCGGAAGAGCCGACGGACCGCGCCGATGCACCCCGTGTGTCCGGTAGCCTGGCCAGCCACTATGCACCCCACACGCCGACACGCTGGGTGGATAGCGCGCAGCTCAACGCGGTGCTGGCCAGGGACTACGAGCGTTACCGCATCGGCGTTGTTGCTCTGGATGATGAAACCACAGCAGACAGCGCCGTACGCAACTCAGGGCGGGTGCAGTGGCGCACACTGCCTGCCGATCCCAACGCTTACGCCCAGCAACTTTACGCGCAGCTGCGTGCGCTCGATGAAAATCATCTGGATCTGATCCTGCTCGAAGAGCCGCCCGACACAGCGCCATGGGAAGCCGTGCGCGATCGCTTGCGACGGGCGGCTGGCGCGGGCTGACACCGCCCCGCGCCTTCGGATCCTGCCCGATGGCGTCAGTAGCGCGCCTGTTGCATTCACAAGATGCTGCTATCAAAACGTCACCGTCATGCCCACGGTTGCGCCCAGACCCGCTTCGTTGCTGCCTGAGCCATGGACGCGGTAAGCGTCGTCGAGAATATTGTCGAGGGCGGCCGTGAGGGTGATGTGCGACGACAGCGCGTGGCCGGCATGCAGGCCGAGCAACACATAACCCGGTGTGCCACCGGGTGGGATGCGTTCGCTATCGAGGCGATCGGCGCTACTCAAACGACGCGCACTATCGCTGAGCGTCACTACCCCGGACCACCACGAGCGCTGATCGGCACTCGACCAATCGAGACGCCAATGGGCGGTCAGGGGCATGACACGACTGAGGTTTTCACGGCTACTGACACTCGCGTCGAGGCTGGCAAAGGTATCGAGCCGCCCTTCCTGCCAGCTGAGGTTGGCGCGCATGCGCCACTGCGCCGAAAAATCCACCTGCGCGGCGAGCTCGATGCCCTGCACGTAACCACTCGCACTATTACGTTTGCTGACCTCGATGTTGCCGTCAACACGACGGCCCGTGGGCGTAGACGCGATGTAATCATGAATGCGGGTGCGAAACGTGCTCACTGAAATCGACAGCGGTGCCCATTGGCCGCGCCATCCCAATTCGAAGCTCAAAAATTGTTCGGGTGTGAGGCCGGTGGCCGCAATTTCTGTTTCGTTCGAGCGGCTCGCACCGAAGCGGCTGAGGTCGGCGAGGTTGGGCGCACGAAACGCCTGACTTACGCCAGCCCAAACTTGCTGCCTGCCATCCGACTGCAAGACATAAGCGGCGCGCAGCGAGTGCACAAGTTGTTGCCACTGATCATCAAACGCGGCGGGCGCGCCTGTCAGCGGATCTTCAAAAACACCGATATCAACGTCGATGTGGGTGTAACGAGTGCCGGCGATGATGGCCAAGCGCTCACCGAGCGGCAGCTCACCCTGCACATAGGCACCCAAACTACCGGAAAACGCGTCGTCGCCAACCGGGCCTTGGATATTGATACCGATAAGTTGGCCATCGGCGCCCAATTGCGCACCATGGCTGTCAACATTGTCGCGGTAATAATCGATCCCATAACGCAGGCCAAGTGCAGCGAGATGGGAACTCAACTCAAGATCGATACCGCTCATATTGGATTTGAAGTTCTCCAGGAGCGCGCCACCGTTGTCGCGGATGCGTTCACCCTCCTCTGCCCATTGCTGATGCGAGAGCGTGAGTCGCGCGGAATCAATCAGCGTTGTTATGCCTGAGCCCTGCAGCCGCACATAACTCAAGGTGCGCGCCTGATCTTTGAGACGCAGCCGATCAGTACCAGGCGTCGTACCCTTGAAGGGACGGCTAAAAACCGTGGCGTGGGTGCGCCACACGTCATCCTGGCGTAAGCGCTGATGCAGCGCCGTCACACGCCAGTTGTCGGTCAGGGCCACATCAAGACGGGCATCGACGGCCTGCTCGCCATAGCCGGTGCGCCGCAGTCGACCGAGGTCCGCCGCGTGCACATCACCGTAATCCTTGTACGAGTAGCCCACCCGCAGACCCCACTGCTGGCCAGCGCCGAGGTCCAATTCAGTGCGAGACAGATGACTTTGATCAGCGCTGCCATACCGGTAATGTTGGGAACCCTGCAAAAAAAGCGTGCCCGTCTGGCGATTGCCATAGACCGAACGTTCGGTTTGGGCGCTGATGACACCACCGACCGCATCGCTGCCATAACGTACCGAGGCTGGCCCGTTGAGCACCTCCAGCCGTTCAAGGCTCTGCACGTCTATCAGAGAAAAATATTCACTCGGGCCATCGCGATAAACGCTGTTGTTGTAGCGGATGCCATCAACCAGGGCGAGCGTGCGATAACCGGTAAAACCGCGGATATAGGGCGAACCCTGGCCGTGGGCAGTTTTCTGCACCATCACACCAGGTGTTTCGCCCACCGCCTCGGGCAAGGTGCGCGCCTGGCGGCGGGTGAGCGTGTCCTGATCGATCTCTGTGATCCGATAAGGCAGCGGGTGGCCATGTGGCGCAAGGTGTGCGGCCGTCACCACATGTTCTTCTACCGGCGTTGCAATGCCGTCTGCCTGGCTCACCGTGGACAGCAGGGCGAGGCATAATCCAAAACCTGGCAGCCTTGGCCTTGCGCCGGCTGAGCTGTTCATCGCATTTCTGGAGAGAAAAAAGACGGGGTACCCGTTGCCATCGAAGCCATCCCAGCTCAGCGTGGCCGCGCGGCGAGACCGACCCGGCACCGGCAAAGTGCGCGCGGAGAATTCGATTCAGGCGTTATGCCCTGCGAATTCCCCGCCTCTCACTTTATTTTGCTGCGAAATCCCCCGGCCAGTTGGTGCGCCAGTCGCGATCAAAATCAGCGACCGTCACCGGGCGCTTCAGGCTCAGGTCTTCGTTCAGCAATTCGTAGATGACATCGGTCTCGCTGCGCATGCCGAAAAAAACGATGGTCTGTTCGTGGCCCGCGCCTTCGATATGCACTTCGCCTTCACCACCATGGGAATAGCTGCCAGGTGCTTTGACCTTCACAACTTCGCCGCCGTTAATCTGCTCACGCACCCGTAACTCACCTTCCAGCACCAGGGTCGAGGTACAGGCCGCATGGCGGTGATACATGCATTGACCTTCGGCCTCGAACTTGACCAGCATGTCGGCAGTACGGGCGGCGAGATCAACATTCAAAATTCGATAATAGGTGCCGGGGGTGAAAAATTTATGCCACTCGACGGTGCTGGTGTCATATTTAAAACCGGCCTTGTTGCCGGTGTTTGATGCCTGCGTGGCTGCGTTGCTGCTCATGCTTACTGTCCTCCTGTAGGTCCGAATTCATTCGGACATTCGTTGCAAAGCTGGCGCCTTGGATAAACCTGTAGGTCCGAATTTATTCGGACATTCGTTGCAAAGCGTGCGTCTTGGATAAAAACGAGTACCCGAGAAGTCTCAGCCCCCAGCTCGCAGTCGTCAATCCTACCCGCGCCGCAAGTATCCACCACGGCACGATGTGCAGCCGTAACCACCGTATCGCCAACCGGGGCGGGCAGGTGTCCCTGTCTCTGCTAAAGTCGTCCCTCCTCCATGGCGGGCACACCATACGATGATCAAGCGATACACCTGGGCAATCGTCGCGCTGCTGCTGACAAGCGCACTACCAACCCTGGCCGCCGACCAGGCCCGCGAGGTCCACGCCGAGCGGGATCAGGACAACTGGCTGACCTATGGCCATTGTTTTGGCAATCAGCGCTACAGCGAATTGCAAGACATCAACACCGGCAATGTCACGAAACTGACCCCCGCCTGGATCATGCAGACCGGCGTCATCGGCACCTTCCCGACCAATCCCCTGGTGGTCGACGGTGTGATGTATGTGACCACCCCTTTTAATCACGTCATCGCGCTGGACGCCGCGAC
>JANOXY010000377.1:0-2693 GCA_031418675.1 Pseudomonadota bacterium | reverse complement strand
TCGCAGAACTCGCGCATCGCTTCCAACAGACCTTGGCGCAATCCCGCGACATGGGTGCCACCTTGTACCGTTGGCACCAGATTCACATAGGATTCGGTCACCAGCTCAAATTCGTCAGCACACCAGTGCAGGGCCCAGGTGGCATGTTCATGGGGGCCTTCTATGTCGCCGGTAAAAGGTTCGTGGGGCACCAGCTCGGCACCTTGCAACGCTTCGGCCAGGTAGCTGCTCAGGCCATGCTCAAAAAACCATTCGATTTTTTCGCTGCTTGCTTCGTCGTGGACTTTGATGGTCAAACCCGGACACAGCACGGCCTTGGCACGTAACAGGTGCTTAAGCCGCGGCAGCGCCAACTTGACCGTGTCGAAGTATTTTTCGTCGGGTAAAAAACGAATTGAAGTGCCCGTATTACGCGCGCCGACCGTGCCAACCTCCTGCAAGGCGGTGTGGGTTTCACCGCCGCGAAAACACATCATGTATTCACGCCCACCGCGCCGGACCCGCACTTCCAGCTCCTTGGATAGCGCGTTGACTACCGACACACCAACACCGTGCAGGCCACCGGAATATTTGTAATTCTTGCGCGAAAACTTGCCGCCTGCGTGCAGACGGGTCAGCACCACTTCAACACCGCTGATCTTTTCGCCCGGATGTTCGTCAACCGGCATGCCACGGCCATTGTCACCGACAGTGATCGCACCATCGGCGTGGAGCACGACGTCTATCTGCGAGCAGTGACCGGCAATCGCCTCATCAACGCTGTTGTCGACCACTTCCTGGATAAGATGATTGGGGCGCGAGGTGTCGGTATACATCCCCGGCCGTTTACGTACCGGTTCGAGACCGGTCAGCACTTCAATGTCTGCGGCGTCGTAGCGTGAGCTCAAGGGCTGGATTCCATCGCGCCGGCGCGCGTAGTTGCACTGGGAAAAAACCGGCGCGATTATGCCAGCGCGCTAGAGGTGGGGAAACGCCCCCCCAAATTCAAGAAAAATCTGCCGCCAAGGCCTCACGTACCGTGGCCGCCAGGGTGGTCTCGCCACGATAGGCGGGATGCTCGATCAAAAATTTGACCGCCTGCCCTTGTTTGAAAGCCGCCACCGCAGCCGCGGGTAACTGAAAACGCAGGAAGTGTACCGCCGAAGTCTTGCCTTCGTCGGCACGTTCGAGATCCTCGTCGGCGATAGCCAGTATCCGTGGCTGTCCAGCAACTTCCAGCCAGACACTGTCCTCAATGCCACACAATGCCGCGAGTGCCGCCTGACGTTCTTCAACACGCTCGTATTCCAGCATGAAAGTCGCTTTAAGATTGTCGCCATCGGGGATCAGGGGATTATAGGCGGACAGTTCGTCTTCAATGGCTTCGCTGGCGTAGATGCGTTCGATGCGCAGCATTTCCTGGATCTGGTACTGGACCGTCAAACGGTCTTCGAAAATGAGCGCCGCATGCTCGCCGATAAACACTTTGCGGCGCGCCTTATGGGCAAGCACGGCGCGGCGCATGTCGGCACGCTGTTCGTGGTAAGCCTCGAGGGTGAGCAGGTCGGCACGGGTGAGCTTTTGCATGGTAAGTCGTCAAATTCCGTAGGCAAGCTTTAACAGAGTAAAGGCCGACATCGCATGGCTGCCATTGTTGACACCATGTTCGATCAATTCGCCGGCCATCGGGCAGTCGCTGACGTAATAGTCCAGCTGTGACTCGGTTATACGTTTGACGATCGGTCGGCAGATCTTCTGCGCAAAGGCATAGCTCTCTTCCTTGACCGCGTAGGTGCCGTCATGGCCAGAGCAACGGTCGATGACCATCACCTCGGTGCCGGGCACCAGTTCGAGAATCTCCTTGGTTTTGTGACCGATGTTCTGCACACGCTGATGACAGGGCGCATGCCAGGCGATTTTGCCCAGCCCGCTTTTAAATTCAGTACGCAATTTTCCAGCACGATGCCTGGCCATCAGGTATTCATAGGGGTCGACAAAGGCGGTGCGCACCTTCTGCACCCGCGCATCATCGGGAAACAGCAGCGGCAGCTCCTGTCGGTACATCAATACGCAGCTCGGGATCGGCGCCGTGATGCGCAGTCCGCGCTCAGCCAGTGCCAGCAGCGGCGGGATATTGATGTCCTTGTGCTTGGCGACGGTGTCCAGATCACCGAGTTCGAGTTTGGGCATGCCGCAGCACACTTCCTTCTCGACCACTTCGACCGCTACACCGTTGTGCTCGAATACCGCGACCATGTCGGCCACCGTCTGTGGCGCATTGCGGTTGCCGTAGCAGGTCACGTAGAGCGCAATGCGGTCGTCTGTATTGACCGCTGCAGGGCGTTTGGCCAAGCGGCCGCGAGCGTTCGAACTATAAAATTTCGGCAGGGGCGCCTCGGCATGCACGCCGATCGCGCCCTGCATGAGTTTGCGGGCAAAGCCATTGGCATTGACGCCATTGACCACTTCCGCCACCACCGGAATGCCCGCCAGCTTGCCCACCGCATCGGTTGAAGTAAGCACCTTGTCGCGTAACGTGGCGCCATCCTTTTTGAACTTAACCGCCTTGGCACGCAGCATGAGGTGAGGGAAATCGACATTCCACTCATGGGGCGGCACGTACGGGCATTTGGTCATGTAGCACACGTCGCACAGATAACATTGGTCTACCACTTCCCAATATTTTTGCTTCGGTACATCATCCATTTCGCCAC
>JANOXY010000376.1:0-2373 GCA_031418675.1 Pseudomonadota bacterium | reverse complement strand
GAATTCGGACCTACAGGTGGCGCTGCGACCCGCCACGATTTTTTGTAGGTGCGAATTCCTTCGCACATTGATCAACCCGCTTCAAACCACCAGCGTCTCCTCCACATGAAGTGCTAACCCCGTGAACATGTCCGAATGAATTCGGACCTACAGGTGGCGCTGCGACCCGCCACGATTTTTTGTAGGTGCGAATTCATTCGCACATTGAACCGCTCAATTCAAACCACCAGCGTCTCCTCCACATACCGATACACCACAAAACTGCCCACAGCGCCCAGTGCCGCCACACCCAGCGCCGCACTGCTTAAAGACACAATCGCCAGCAGCGCGCTGATGGCCATCGGCCCGGCCGATGTGCCGGCGTCGGTGAGCAAACGCCACAAACCTAAAAACTCACTGCGTCGCTCGGGCGGCGCGAGATCGGTGCCCAGGGTCATGACGATGCCGGTCGACAGGCCGTTTGCTACACCCACAGCGAGTGCGACCGCCATCAGACTGGCGTAGCTGTCGGCCAGGGTCATGGCGGCCAAGGTCAGCACGAATAAAATCGAACTCGGCACTGCCGTCGCGCGGCGGCCGTAGCGATCCATGATGACCCCGGCTGGATAAAAAAACGCGACATCGACCAGTGCTGAGGCCGACACGATGGTGCCGATCTGTTGCGTGTCCAAGGCCAGCGAGGCCCCTAACAGAGGTAACAACACCGTGCGCGATTCGCGCATGAGCATGAACGACACCGCCGCTACCCCAGCCGTTGCAAAGACACGACGATGGGTTTGTGCCAAGCGCGGAATGGTGCGCCAATCAAGTTCGCGGGCGGCGGGCGCTTCTGCGCGGGCAAAAACAAAAACACATAACAAAGCCAACAACACCGAGAAGGAGGCACATAAGAAGGTCACGTGGTAACCAGCGTAGTGGACCAGCGCACCACCGGCCATCGGCCCGAGCAACGCCGCCGACCGCACCGTGCCTGCGATCATCGCAATCACGCGCCCCCGCTCTGCGGGACGGCAATAGGCTGCCACATAGCTCAAGCGTCCGAGCAGGAAGGTACTGCTGCCGCAGCCATGCAAAAAAGCGATGAGATAAAACCAGGCCAGTTCGTCGGCCAGACCATAGCCGACAAACGCGAGCATGATGAAGGACACCGCCAGCAGCATGATGGCCTTTTCGCCGAAGCGCGCAGCCAGCATGCCCGCCGGCAGATCCATCGCCATCATGCCCAAACCACGCAAGCCCATCACGGCGGCGGCGCTGCCACCACGATCGAGCACGTACAAGGGCAGCAGCATGAACGCCGCCTGGGCTGGAATCCCGAGCAACAGGGCGGGCAAATACAGAGGCAGGAAAACCCGCCGGTGCACGCTCACGACGTTGCAGCCGCACCATGCACGCGGCCACGTGCGAGCGACAAAGCGATACCCACCACCGCCAGGGCCGCACCACTGGCAAAACAAGTCGAGATCGCGTGACCAAGGCGGGTGTAGACAGCCGGTTCGATCACAACCGGGCCCAACCATATAGCCATCACCACCGCGACCATGGCCATGCTGGTCAGCTGCCCCACCACGCGCATGACCGACATTGCGCCGGATGCGCGGGAATAATCGCTGCGTGGTACGGCACCCATGATGGCGTTGACGTTGGGTGAACTGAACAGACTGAAGCCCAGGCCACACACCGCGAGGCAGGCGACCGTCCAATGCAGCGCACTATCGCTATTGAGCAGTGCCAGGCCGAGCAGTCCGAGCGCCGTGATGGCCATGCCCAGAGAGGCGATGACACGCGGCTCGATTCGATCTGACCAACGTCCGGCGAAGGGTGAGATCACCGCCATGACCAGCGGCTGGGTCATCATGATCATGCCCGCCTGGGAAGGTGGCACGTCCTTCAGGTACTGCAGATACAGACTGACCAGCAGGACATTGGCAAATGTCGTCGTATACATCACCAACGATGCCAGGCAAGACAGGGTGAAAACCCGATTGGTATAAAACAACTCGACGTCGAATATCGGATCCGGATGGTGACGCTCGTAGCGGAAGAACAGCCACAATAAAACCACTCCAGCAACCAGCATCACGCCGCCGCGCAAGCTCGGCAAAGCAGCCAGGCCGAGCATCAGAATCACGATCCCGCTGGCGTAAAGCGCCGCCCCCAAGCCGTCAAAACGACCCCGTTCAGGCGCGCGCCATTCAAAACGCATATGGCGTAACGCGAGGTAGTACACCACCAGCGTCAGGGGTAAGTGGGTCAGAAAGGCCGCACGCCACGACCACAGCTCGACCACGTGTCCACCGGTCAGAGGGCCGAGGGACAAACCGATATAAACCGCCGAGATGGTCACGCCGATAGCAGCGCCGCGGCGCTCCG
>JANOXY010000375.1:0-3770 GCA_031418675.1 Pseudomonadota bacterium | reverse complement strand
CACGGCTATCGTCCAGGACCTTAAGACCGGCCACGTGCTGCAAGCCCTGGGCGCCCAACATTGTGCGGCTTCGTGACGCCCCCTATAGGAAGGCAAACATGACTGATAAACCTCAAGCCATACACCCAGCCTGGTTGCGTGTGACCCACTGGCTGAACGCCATCGCCGTGCTGGTACTGATCATGAGTGGTTGGCGCATCTACAACGCGTCGCCCTTATTTGATTTCCGCATTCCCAATGAAATCACCCTGGGTGGCTGGCTGGGCGGTGCGCTGATGTGGCACTTCGCTGCGATGTGGTTGCTGGCGGCCAACGGCCTCATCTACCTGCTGTGCAATCTTGGTAGCGGGCGCTTAGTAAAAAAATTCCTACCTTTGACACCGCGCGCCGTATTCACCGACTTGATTGAAGCCCTGCGCGGTCATCTGAGTCATGCCGACCCGCGCCAGTACAACGCTGTGCAACGCGCCGCCTATCTGTTTGTCATTGCCGATGGGATCGTGCTGGTGCTGTCGGGCCTGGTGTTGTGGAAGTCCGTACAGTTCCCGTTACTGCGCGAGCTGATGGGTGGTTATGAATTTGCGCGGCGTGTGCATTTTGTCGCGATGGCATTAATGGTGGCCTTCGTGGTGGTGCATCTGGTGATGGTGGCGCTGGTGCCGCGCTCACTGTTGACCATGATCCGCGGCTCTTAGTTGAGGACTTATTGATGAAATCGCTCACCCCTGCCACATCCAAAGTCGATGCCAAAGCTGTGGTCAAAGAGGCGCTGGGCCTGCTCGACCAGCCGACGCGACGACTGTTTCTCAAGCGCTCGCTCACTCTCGGCGGACTGTCAATGCTGACGGGCTGCTCGATTGTGGACAGTGATAGCGCTGAACGCGCACTCATGCGTATTTCGCGCTTCAATGACCGTGCACAGGCCTTGATATTTGACCCGAATCAGCTTGCCCCGACCTATCCTGATTCGATGATCAGCCGTCCCTTTCCGTTTAACGCGTACTACAGCGAAGCACAGATCCGCGCGGTTGATGGTGACAGCTTTCGCCTGGAAGTGACCGGCATGGTCGCCGACAAACACGCCTGGTCGCTTGCGGAACTGCGTGCCCTGCCGCGCAACGAACAGGTCACACGGCATATCTGCGTAGAAGGCTGGAGCGCGATTGGCAAGTGGGGTGGCGTGACCTTTTCAGATTTTCTTAGACGAGTTGGCGCCGACACCAGTGCCAAATATGTCGGTTTTAAGTGTGCTGACGATTATTACACCAGCATCGACATGCCGACTGCTTTGCATCCTCAGACCTTATTAACACTCGAATACGACGGCGAGACCTTGCCCCCGCGCTACGGATTTCCGATGAAACTGCGCATGCCCACCAAGCTCGGCTACAAAAATCCGAAATACATCCAGGCAATTTTCGTGACTAACACCTACCCCGGCGGTTATTGGGAAGACCAGGGGTATAACTGGTTCGGTGGCAGCTGACGATCAGTCAGCAGCTCCGGAATACTGGCCATAACGCCACAAAACATCTCAACAGATAACGAGGAAATAACAATGAAGATACTTACAGCTGCGTGCCTGTCATTGGGTCTTATGGTCGCAGGCGGCGGTGTTTATGCCGACGATGCAATGGGCAAAGACGCGATGGCCAAGGACGCCATGGCCAAAGGCGAAATGAAAAAAGACGAAATGGCCAAGGATGCGATGGGCAAAGACGCCATGGGTAAGGACGAAATGGCGAAAGACGCCATGGGCAAAGATGCAATGCACAAGGACGAAATGCATAAGTAGGGTTTTATCGCACAGCCCACGCCGAGCCGCGGCGTGGGCGCCGCGAGTGACGTTCTGAATCGGCAAACAACGGGAAGCACGGAGAAAACGCAGGCCACCACGTAGCGTGGCCGTCCCTGTAGGTGCTAATTCATTCGCACATTCGATGCGCTTATGTTTTTGCAACCGGCCTCGGATTGAATGTGCTAATAAATTCGCACCTACGGGGCTCTGCACTCACTTGGATACAAAGCGCTCGTGGGCCATCTGGCGCAACAGCTTCTTCTCCACTTTGCCGAGAAAATTCTCGGGCATCACATCCAGCACTATCACGTGCTCAGGCACCTTGTAAGGTGCGAGCTGCCCGGCACAATGGGCGCGCAGTTGTTCGATGTCGGGGCAGCCGCCGCTGGCGGCAACAACGAAGGCCACGATCGCTTCTTCGCGTATCGGGTCGGGAATACCGACCACTGCGGCTTCGCGCACACTGGCATGGGCAAGTAGCACACGCTCAACTTCGGCCGCCGCGACATTAAAGCCCGAGCGCTTGATCATGTCTTTCTGGCGTTCGAGGAAATAAAAATAGCCGTCTTCATCCAATTGACCGACATCGCCGGTGTGTAACCAGCCGTCGCGCAGGAGTTCTGCGCTGGCGGGGGCGTCCTGGAAATAGCCTTGGGTCAAACCATGACGCGACTGACAGTGCAGCAGCAACTGCCCTGGTTCGCCGCTCGCAACATCCTGTCTGGCCTCGTTGATGAGGCGAATGGCGTAACCCGGCAATGGCAGGCCGGCGCTGCCGGGTTTCCACAGGGCATCAATGGGCGAGGTTATACAGATGCCCATGCCTTCGGTCAGGCCATAGGCCTCGACCAGGGTAATGCCGCCAAAGCGGGCCGTGAAGGCTGCGCGCCGCTCAAGGTCGAGCGGCAGTGCGAACTGCGCGCGGTAAACCTGGTGTGCACTGTCGTAGGGACTCGCTGGCTGATTCAACAGCATCTTGATATGGGTCGAGTTGATGGCGGCCATGGTGATGTGTTGCTCGACCAGGGTCTTGGAAAACGTCGACGCGGAAAACTTCGGCACCATAACGATGGTCGCACCGCGCAGGATCAGTGGCCCGAGCAGCGCCAGGCCGCCGTTAACGTGGTAGAGGGGAAAATAATGCAGCAGGCGCTCGAAGCGTGTGTAGGCGAAGGCGTTGGCGATACTTTGTGAGGCAAACATTTCGTTGCCGTGGGTAAACATCACACCTTTGGGGCGCGCGGTGGTACCTGAGGTGTACATCAGCATCGATAGCGCATCAACGTCGGGGAAGGGCAGGCTCAGCTGATCAGAGCAGGTTGCGAGCCAGGCGTTGACGCCGATTGTGCTGTTGTCCATGCGCCCCGGTTCGAGCAGCAGCAGATCTCCTACGCTCGCTACCGCGGCGATGATGGCCCGTATACGCTCGGCCGAACCGAAGTCGGTGATGACCAGGCTCGCGCCGCTGGCTTCAAGCTGATAGCGGATCTCATCGTCGGCGTATAAGGCGCTGCAGGTGACGAACACCGCACCGATGCGCTGCACGGCAAAGCGCACCACCAGGTATTCCGGGCAGTTGGGCAGATAAGCCAGCACCCGCGCACCGGCCAGCACCCCCCGCGCCAGTAAGCCATTGGCAACCCGGCGCACAGCGGTGGCAAACGCGGCGTGGGTGATGCGCAGTGCACCGTATTCGATGCACACATGGTCGGGACGCAGCGCTGCGTTGCTTTCGATGGCACGCACCAGGCTGCGTTGACCGATGGTGTCGTGCGGGATCATGTCGTTTGTCTTTCCTCCAATGTCCGACTGAAGTCGGACCTACTGTAATGAGAGCTGCCTGCGTATGCAGTGTAGGTGCGGATTTATTAGCACAAAAGAGAACCCGTCCAACTGTGTGGGTCGCCGTGTGTATTTTGGGAAAAAATAGCACCAAACGTAAATTAGCATAATTAGGCAACCCGACTAAGAT
>JANOXY010000374.1:0-1550 GCA_031418675.1 Pseudomonadota bacterium | reverse complement strand
CAGATCCGCATGCCTGCCGGTCCGATCAAGGCGATTGGGGACACCGATCTGGTGGTGCAACTGCACACCGATGTCGTGGCCACGATCAAGGTGTCGGTACTGGGCGAAGCCGTCTAAGCACCTCTGCCCGGGCAAGGCTGCCCGGGCCACGTAACGTCGGTTCACAAGTGAGCCGCTGCCGGGATGCCGGGGGCGGCTCTTTTGCTTTATAGTCTGCACAGCATCAGGAGAGCCACCATTTTGTCCGCCGTCATGCCCCGTCAATCGGGCCTCGATTCCCAAGTCGAAGCGCTCAAGATCCCGCCCCATTCGATCGAAGCCGAGCAAAGCACGCTGGGCGGCCTGTTGCTGGACAACCACGCCTGGGACAAGATTGGCGACCTCCTGCGTGAGGAGGATTTTTACCGTGCCGACCATCGCCTGATCTGGAAGCACATCGCCAAGCTGATCGAGAAGGGCAAACCGGCCGACGTCATCACGGTGTTTGAATCACTGGATGCCGAGAAGCGCGTGGATGATGCCGGCGGGCTGGCTTACCTGAATGCCCTGGCGCAGAACACCCCCTCGGCGGCCAACATCCGCGGCTATGCGCAGATCGTGCGCGACCGTTCGGTATTGCGGCGCCTGCTCGGCTCTACCGAGGAAATCGCCGGCTCGGTCTATAACCGCCAGGGCCGCGAAGTGCGCGAGATCCTGGACGCCGCCGAGTCGGCCGTGTTCCGCATCGCCGAGGAAGGGGCGCGCGGCAAGCAGGGCTTCCTCGACATGTCGCAGCTGGTGCTGCAGGTGCGCGACCGCGTGCAGGAGCTGCACGATCTCAACAGCCCGGATGTGACTGGCCTGGCCACCGGGTTCACCGATCTGGACCAGAAAACCTCCGGCCTGCAGCCGGGCGATCTGATCATCGTTGCCGGCTGGCCCTCGATGGGCAAGACCGCGTTCTCGCTCAATATTGCCGAGAACGTGGCCCTTGAGGGCGGCATCGTCGGCGTGTTCTCGATGGAGATGGGCGGCACGCAATTGGCAATGCGGATGCTCGGCTCGATTGGCCGGATCGACCTGCACAAGTTGCGCACCGGCAAATTGAACGACGCCGAGTTTTCAAAATTTGCGACAGCGCTGGAGCGCCTGCAGGAAGTCAAACTGCATGTGGACGAGACGCCGGCCCTGATGGCACTGGAACTGCGCGCGCGCGCGCGTCGCCTGCATCGGCTTTACGGCAAGCTTGATTTGATCGTGATCGACTATCTGCAGTTGATGTCGGGCTCGTCAAACGCCGCCAGCGAAAACCGTGCCACCGAGATTTCTGAGATCTCGCGCTCCCTCAAAGCGCTCGCCAAGGAATTGCAGGTGCCGGTGATCGCGCTCTCGCAGCTCAATCGCAGCCTGGAATCACGCACCGACAAGCGTCCGATGATGAGCGATTTGCGTGAATCGGGCGCCATTGAACAGGACGCGGACGTCATCCTGTTCATCTACCGGGATGAGGTCTACAACCCGGAATCCCAGGACAAAGGCACCGCCGAGATCATTATCGGCAAACAGCGAAA